>JAFUGI010000022.1 GCA_017469475.1 Oscillibacter sp.
CGGAGGCGCCCGACCCCCTGGCCTTTTCGGACGGCGACGCTCTGCATCAGTTCCTGGTGGGCACCTGGCAGTACTGGCGCGCCGGCGGCGTTGCTCCCCTCTGCGCCGTCACCCTGGCGGAGGACGGCACCTTCCGCGCCCGCTTTTCCCATGCGGAGGGCGGCAGCGAGCGCTCGTGGTCCGGCCGCTGGACCCTCTCCGCCCTGGACGAACGTGACCTGCTTCCCAACTGGCTGTGCTTCGAGTCCGACGTCCCCATGGGGGACTTTCTCGTGACCCGCTGGTCCCTTTGCGACGGGACCTGCTTCTCCCGCTGGGAGCAGACCAGCAACGGCGAATCCCTCTTCTCCCTCTATTACGACACCGTCTCCCCCACTCTGCGCAAGGCGGCGGACGGCACAGTTCCGGAAGCCGTGGAGCCTCCCCGCACGAACGACGCCTTCACCGCCGTCTGCTGGCGGGTGGAGAGCGCCGCCTCCCCCGCCGTCTTGTGGCTGGACGACACCCTGCCTGGCGCCCCCTATGAAAACGACGGCCGCCATGTGTGCGCCGCCTATCCCCTGGCGCCGGACGCAGAGCTTCGCTGTCCCCCCTCCCTGTTCGCCTCCGGCGGCGATCTCGCCCGGGTGGAAACGGACGGCCAGGGCCGCGTCACCGCGCTCAACTGGGTGTCGGACGAGGAGGAGTCCGGCTTCCCCCTGCCCTTCGACCGGTGGGACAGCGTGATCCCCTACCTGCACCTCTACATGACGCCCGACCGGGTCCGCGCCCTTCTGGGGGAGCCGGACCGGACGGAGCAACGGGACGAGAGCGTCTACGGTCCCGAGACCATCTACTACTATGAGGGCCTGACCCTCAGCTTTTTCGACATCTATGGCGAAGGCGGAGAGGAACTGGGCTCCGTCACCGTCTCCGGCAGCATCACCCTTGCCAACGGCCTGCATGTGGGCTCCTCCGCGGAGGAGGTCCTCTCCTGCTACGAAAACGACGGCCTGGACCGCCCCATCGGTCGGGATACCGTCTGGGGCCGCTATCTCTACGGCTCCTATCTCTACACCTATGAGGACGGCTATGCTCTGCCTGAGACCTACGAGCAGACCGGCTACCGCATGGATTCGGAGGAGGACGGCAGCTTTCTCATCTGCTACAGCTGCTTCACCCCCATCGGCGACACCTTTGAGCAGACGGAGCTCATCTTCTATCTGGATGGCACCGGCCATGTGACGGACATCCGCTGGTGTACCTCTCTCAATTCCTGACCCCCATGCTCAGCAGGGGCGGCGTCATGCCGCCCCTGCCTTTTTGCGCCCTTCCCCGCCGGTGTGTCAAACTTCTTTCACGATTTTCTCCCGCCAATCTCCCAAAAACTTATATAAATTACCTATAGACGAACCAGGTAAGTAGGTATATAATCCCCTTCAAAGGCTGCGGCAGACCGCCGGGGCCGAAGAAAAGGAGGCGAAGGCCATGAAGCTCACCGATCCCTCTGTGGAAAAGCGCGGCATGACTTGCTGTTGTCGAATGCGATGCTCCCGGGCATGTAAAATGGCCAGGCGCTCTGCCATGCTGCTCTTTGCGCCGTAACAAAAACACCCAAGCATCCGTGTTTTGCCATTTGCCCGGGAGCTGAAACAAGGCTGTCGGGACTTTTTATGTGCGGCGTCCGCCGGGAGGGGAGAGGATCTTATGAGCATTGCCGTTCTTCGGGACTATCTGCCTCTCTTTGCCCGCTCCGCGCTCCTCACGGTGCGCCTGGGGGCGCTGGGCATCCTCCTGGCGGTTTTGGTGGGCGTTCTCTGCTCCGCGGCGCAGTATTTCCGCCTGCCGGTCCTGCAGCAGTTATCCGCAGTCTACATCGAGCTCAGCCGAAATACCCCTCTTCTGGTGCAGCTCTTTTTCCTGTACTACGGCCTTCCCAAGCTGGGCATCCGCACCGACCCCGCCGTGTGCGGCGTGGCGGGCCTTGCCTTTCTGGGCGGCAGCTACATGGCGGAGGCCTTCCGCAGCGGACTGGAAGCGGTGGACCGCGTGCAGCTGGAGAGTGCGCTGAGCCTGGGGCTGACGAACGCGCAGGCCATGGGATCGGTCATCTTGCCCCAGGCCCTCTCTATCAGCATGCCGGCCCTGGTGGCAAACGTCATCTTCCTCTTAAAGGAGACCAGCGTTTTCAGCGCCGTCAGCCTCATGGACCTGATGTTCACCGCCAAGGACCTCATCGGCCTGCACTACAACACCGTGGAGAGTCTGACGCTGCTGGTAGTTTTCTATCTTCTGATCCTGCTGCCCATCTCCATCCTGGGAAGTCTGGTGGAAAGGAGGCTGCGCTATGCCGGATCTGGGACTTGAGGTCCTCCTCAAGGGGAGGAACCTGGCCCGGCTTCTGGGCGGACTGTGGGTCGCCCTTCGCATCAGTCTCCTCTCCGTCGCCATCAGCATTCCGGCGGGCATCCTGCTGGGCGTGGTGATGACCTGGAAGAACCCCGTCACCCAGGCGCTGAGCCGCCTGTATCTTGAGATCATCCGCATCATGCCCCAGCTGGTGCTGCTGTTCCTGGTCTTCTTCGGCACCACCCGCGTCTTCGGCTGGGACCTCTCCGGCGAGCTCTCCTCCGTCATCGTCTTCACCCTGTGGGGGACTGCCGAGATGGGAGACCTGGTCCGGGGTGCTCTTGTCAGCATCCCGCCCCATCAGTACGAGTCCGCCGCCGCTCTGGGCCTCACCGAACGGCAGACCTTTTTCTGCGTGGTCCTGCCCCAGACGGTGCGGCGCCTCATCCCCCTTTCCATCAACCTCATCACCCGCATGATCAAAACCACCAGCCTGGTGCTGATGATCGGCGTGGTGGAGGTGCTGAAGGTGGCCCAGCAGATCATCGAGGCCAACCGCATGTCCAGCCCCAACGCCGCCTTCGGCGTATATCTGACGGTATTCATGTTGTACTTCCTGGCCTGCTGGCCCATCAGTCTGCTGGCCCGGCGCCTGGAAGAACTGTGGAGGTGAGCCCATGACAAAACCGCTCCTCACTGTAGAGGGCCTCGTAAAACGCTACGGCGAGCACACCGTGCTCAACGGCCTGGACCTCACCGTGCGAGAGGGCGAGGTGGTGGTCATCGTGGGTCCCAGCGGCTGCGGCAAAAGCACCCTTCTGCGCTGCATCAACGCCCTTGAGCCCATCCAGAGCGGCGCTGTCCGATTGGAGGTGGCTCCCATTTCCCGGGAGAGCCGGGATCTCCCCGCCCTGCGCCAGAAGGTGGGCATGGTCTTTCAGAGCTACGAGCTCTTTCCCCACCTGACAGTGCTGGACAACGTCACCCTGGCCCCCCGCAAGGCGCAAAAGCGCCCTCGCGCCGAGGCGGAGCGGGAGGCCCTGGCCCTTCTGGAGCGGGTGGGTCTTGCGGACCGGGCCCGGGACTATCCCCGCCAGCTCTCCGGCGGGCAGAAGCAACGGGTGGCCATCGTCCGTGCGCTGGTCATGCACCCCCAGGTGCTCCTCTTCGACGAGGTCACCGCCGCCCTGGACCCGGAGATGGTCCGGGAGGTGCTGGACGTGCTGCTGGACCTGGCCCGGCAGGGCCGGACCATGCTCATCGTCACCATCGAGATGAACTTTGCCAGGGCGGTGGCCGACCGGGTCATCTTCCTGGACGGGGGCACCATCGTAGAGGAGGCGCCGCCGGAGGAGTTTTTCGACCATCCCAAGACCCCGCGTGCCCAGAAATTTCTCAACACCTTTACCTTTGACGCGGTCAAACGGCCGCACCCATCATCCCTTGCAGATCCAACGACTTAAAGGAGGAATTCCATCATGAAACGCGCAAAACCCCTGTTTTCCCTGCTGACAGCCCTGCTGTTAACGCTGTCCCTGGCCTCCTGCGGCGCGGGCAAGGCCCAAAACACCGCCGCCTCTTCCAGCGGCGTGGTCTACCGCACGCTGGATGAGATCCGCCAAAGCGGCACCGTCAACATCGGCGTCTTTTCCGACAAGAACCCCTTCGGCTACGTGGATGAGAACGGCGCCTACCAGGGCTACGATGTCTACTTCGCCGAGCGCATCGGCCAGGACCTGGGCGTGGACATCAACTATGTCTCCACCGAGGCGGCCAACCGGGTGGAGTACCTGGAGACCGGCAAGGTGGACATCGTGCTGGCCAACTTCACCGTCACCGCCGAGCGGGCGGAAAAGGTGGACTTCGCCCTGCCCTACATGAACGTGGCCCTGGGTGTGGTCTCGCCGGACAGCCGGGTCATCACGGACCTTGGCCAACTGAGCGCCGATGACCAGGTCATCGTCATCTCCGGCACCACCGCCGAAACCTACTTGGAGCAGAACAACCCCGAGATCACTCTCCAGAAGTACGACACCTATGCCAATGCCAAAAACGCCATTGAAAACGGCAACGGCGTCGCCTGGGCCAACGACAATACAGAGGTCATCGCCTTCGCCCTCCAAAATGGCGGCTACACCGTGGGCATCCCCTCCCTGGGAAGCCAGGATACCATCGCCCCCGCCGTCTCCAAGGGCAACACCACCCTTCTGAACTGGATCAACGACGAGATCAAGAGCCTCGCCGCCGAAAACTTCTTCCACAAGGATTACGAGGCCACCCTGGTGGATACCTACGGCCTGGACTATGAGGAAAGCCTGGTGGTGGAGGGCGGCGTCACCGCAGGGGCCGCAGCCCCCGCCGCCGTCACCGAGCAGGGCACCATCACCGTGGCGGCCTCCCCCGTGCCCCACGCCGAGATCCTGGCCAAGGCCGGCGAGCTTCTATCCCAGCAGGGCTGGACCCTGAAGGTCACCGAGTTCGAGGACTATGTCCAGCCCAACCTGGTGGTGGAAAGCGGCGAGATCGACGCCAACTACTTCCAGCACATCCCCTACCTCAACAACTTCAACGAGGAGAACGGCACCCACCTGGTCAACGCCGGCGGCATCCACTATGAGCCCTTCGGCATCTATCCGGGCACCAAGTCCTCCCTCTCCGACCTGACCTCCGGCGACGTGGTGGCCGTGCCCAACGATACCACCAACGAGGCCCGGGCCCTGCTCCTGTTGGAGGCCAACGGCCTTCTCAAGCTCAAAGACGGCGCCGGCCTCACCGCCACCACCCTGGACATCGTGGAAAATCCCCTGGACCTGAAGATTCAGGAGCTGGAGGCCGCCCAGGTCTCCCGGGTGAAGGACGAGGTGGCCCTGGTGGTCCTCAACGGAAACTATGCCCTGGAGGCCGGCTTCTCCGTGGGCCAGGACTCCATCGCCTATGAGACCTCCGACTCCGAGGCGGCCGCCACCTATGTGAACGTCATCGCCGTCAAGGAGGGCCGGGAGAACGACGCGGGCATCCGCGCCCTGGTGGACATCCTCAAATCCGACGCCATCAAGGCCTACATCAACGAAACCTACGACGGAGCAGTGGTCCCCTACGAGGGCTGACCCCTCTCCCTCCGCCGCAAGGCCCGCACGAGAGCGGGCCTTGCGGCACCCGGAAGGACGGTGAATCCCATGGAGATGATCCGCGCAGAGCACCTCTCCAAAACCTTTGACGCCCGGCGGGAGCGGATCCACGCGGTGCGGGACGTGAGCTTTTCCATCCAGGAGGGCGAGATCTTCGGAGTCATCGGCCTCTCCGGCGCCGGAAAGAGCACCCTGGTCCGCTGTCTCAACCTGTTGGAGCGGCCCACCTCCGGCCATGTCTACGTAAACGGCCGGGACCTGACCGCCCTAAGCGAGAGCGCGCTGCGCCAGGCCCGGCAGGAGATCGGCATGATCTTCCAAGGCTTCAATCTCCTCATGCAAAGAAGCGTGGTGGACAATGTCTGCTTCCCCATGGAGATCGCGGGCATCCGAAAGCGGGAGGCCCGGGTACGGGCGCTGGACTATCTTCGCACGGTGGGACTGGAGGAAAAGTCCGACGCTTACCCTGCCCAGCTCTCCGTCGGGCAGATGCAGCGGGTAGCCATTGACCGGGTGCTGGACGCAAAGACCAAGATCCTCCTCGGCGACGAGGCCTC
>JAFUGI010000023.1 GCA_017469475.1 Oscillibacter sp.
CTACGGGGCAGGACTTGATGCAGGTAATTCCGGAACCGACGGATTCATGCTAAGCGCAAATAACGTTACTGAGGCTCCATATACAGACACGCTTTCTGAAGGGATGACGGTTGCAACGTTTACCTATTCCCCCATCGGAGACCTCTCAGATGGAACATATCTATTCACGCTGACACTGGGGGAAGTGACAGATGGCGACGGCAAAGGCATGAGCGCAGAGGGGACATCGACTACTGGAAACTATGTGATAGCGACCGACCCGGATGCGTCTGCCTTCGAGGTCTATTACGAGTTGGACAGGGCCACCGACGCGCACACGCCGAACTACATCGACTATGAGATCGGCGATACGGTGACGGCCACGGTCTACATCAAGAGCACCGCCGGCGCGGCGGAACTCCAGGCCTATGACCTGCATGTGACCAACGATGCCCTGCTGACCCGCGGCACCGTGACCAGCTCCAGTGACGCGACGTTGAACACCGGCAGCGGCACCACGGCCACTGACCTCCACCTGCAGGGGATCTTCGAGGAAGGGCGCTATCTCTCCCTGACCAAGGATACCCCCGCCGTGCTGGCGAGGATCCCCTACACCATCGGGACGGGCGCCGTGTATGAGACCGGCATGCCCATCACCATCACTGCCGGCTCTGCGAAGGTGGCCATCGCCGGCACCGCCAAGCCCTTCGTTCCCATTGTCACCGGGACCACGCTGGGCGCCGAAGTGGTGACGGAGAAGACCGTGACCTTCGACGCCAACGGCGGCGCCGGCACCATGTCGCCTCAGCCGGTCGGCTACAACAAGGCGACCACGCTGGCGGCCAACACCCCCACCCGAGACGGTTATGCCTTCGCTGGGTGGAACACGGCGGCGAACGGTTCCGGCACAGCGTATGCTGATGGGGCCAACATCACCACGAAGGAGGATGTTACCCTCTACGCCCAGTGGACGGCTAACAGCTACGAGGTGAAGTTCAACGCCAACGACGGCACCGGCGCCATGGGGAACCAGACGTTCACCTATGGCGTCGCCCAGAACCTGACGGCCAACGCTTTCACCCGCACGGGCTACACCTTCGCTGGGTGGAACACGGCGGCGGACGGTTCCGGCGCGGCGTATGCCGACCAGGCCAGCGTCAGCAATCTGGCGAAGACCGGTGTCTTTGACCTCTATGCCCAGTGGACGCCCATCACCTACACGGTGACCTACGACCTCAGCGGCGGCACGGGTACGAAGCCTACCAACACAACGGCCACCTATGACCAGAGCTTTACCGCTCCGGCTCAGGGCGATCTTGCCAAGGACGGCTACACCTTCGCCGGCTGGAGCACGAACAGTGGGGCGGCGACCGCCGATTATGCGGGGGGCGCTGCCGTCAATGAAAACCTCTCCAGCACGCAGGGGGCGACCGTGACCCTCTACGCGGTGTGGACCAAGGACAGCTATACCATCACCTATAACGGTACCGACGGCGCTACCTTTTCTGCCACCAATCCTACTAATTACAGTGTGGATACTGCTGACTTTACTCTGGTCAATCCGACGAAGGCGGGCTACACCTTCACGGGCTGGACAGGCTCCAACGGTGACGATCCGGAAACAACCGTGACGGTCACACAGGGCACCACCGGAAACCTGACCTACACCGCCAACTGGACGGCCACCCAGTATACCATCACCTATGTGGACAATGGCAGCGCGGCTCATCCCGTGATCAACAACAGTCCTGCCAGCTACACCATCGAAGCTGCGGTCACGCTGGCCGATCCCACCCGCACGGGCTACACCTTCGGTGGCTGGTATGACAATGAAGACTTGATCGGCACGGCGGTGACCAGCATTCCCGCGGGCTCTACCGATGAAAAGACCTTCTACGCCAAGTGGACGGCGACGACCTACACCATCACCTTCTATCAGGAGGATAGCATGACGGTGGTCGACACGCAGACCTTTACTGTGGAGAGCGCGAGCATCACGGAGCCCGCCGTCCCCGCCAAGACCGGCTATACCGGCGCGTGGGGAAGCTACAGCACCGATACGCTGGATAACCAGAGCGTTATCCCGACCTATACCGCCATCGAGTACACCATCCACTTCGTCACGGACGGCGGAACGGCCATTGTGGATCAGACCTATACCATCGAATCCACTGGTACGCTGCCTACCACCACCAAGACCGGGTATGCCTTCCAGGGGTGGACCGTGGCGGCCACCACTGACGGCGATCCCATCGGTTGGGAGGCCACGGCTGAAGAGTCCGCTTCTCTCGCCGGGAAGTACGGCAACGTGACGCTGACGGCCCAGTGGAAGCTGGCAGTGACGGCGCGGCTCTTCGACTACTGGTATGCACCTTCCGGTTACCAGCTCCTGGTGGTTAGCGGCGACAGCGCCAACTACAGCTATGGCGGCGCGGAGATGTATTACACCACGGAGGAGGCCTACAAGAACCTGATCGACGGGGCTGAGGGCGTGTACCTCTACCTGGTAGAGGAGTCCAGCTATGCAGAGAGCAGCATTGCCATCAGCGCCAACACGCGGGCGACGCTGGAGCGCAGCGGCGATGTCAACGGCGACGGTGCGGTGGACATTGCGGACGCCAACGCAGTTTACCGCATGATCCAAAACACGAATCACGCCAACTACTATACGCTCACGCAGGTCAACATTCTGGGCCGTCTGGTGGCGGATATGAACGCTGATTATGTTTCCACCGTGGGCGGCGCCCTTGGCGCTTCCATCGCGGATGTCCAGGCAATTTTGGACAAGATCAACGGCTGACAGCAGAATACAGTTACCCGCCCATCCGGCCTGCCGCTTTTGCGGTGGGCCGGATGGTGAATGAGGAGGAGATCGGCTTGAAAAAACTGACCACAGCGCTGCTGGCGCTGATGCTGCTGGCGGTCCTTGCGATCCCGGCCGCGGCAGCAGATACGCCCAGCTTTACGTATCAGCTGGTGCTGACAGACAGAAGGGGAAATACGGTGAACGATCTGCGGCAGCTGAGTGCCGGAGACCGCGTGGAGGTGGAGATCCTCCTCAGCCGCACCGATACCGACGGGGCCTATACGGCCTACGGCGTCGAGTTCCGCACCAGCTCCAACGGGCTGACCTATAACGGGGACGGCACCTTTTTCTACAGCGGCAGCCCCATCGTTGCCCGTCAGTTTACCAGCGGCCTTGCTGTAGGCGCTGCGTATTTTGACCTCTCCAGGACCGGAATGGAGATCGCCAACCCATTGAGCGTATGCAAGTGGAGCTTCACGGTGGACGACCCGGAGGCAGCGGAACTGTATGTGGCCACGGCGCTGGTCTACGTGCCGGAGCATGACGGGGGCCATCAGCCCGTGGGGAATGCGCGGTTGACGCTGGACGCCAACGGGGGCGCCATCGCCGGGCGGGACGTCAGCGGCGCGTATGATTCCGGCACCCAGGTGACGCTGCCCGGCGCCAGGCGCAGCGGATACACCTTCCTGGGCTGGAGCGACGGCACCGCCACCTATGAGACGGGAGCCAGGTACACCGTCACCGGCGCCGTCACCCTGACGGCCCGGTGGGAGAAGATCACCACCTCCGGCGGCAGCGGCGGCACGACCGCCCAGCGCACCGTGAGCCTGGCCCTCAAGGGCGGCACCCTGACCGGGGCGGACGTGAGCGGCGCCTACCCCTCCGGCACGGTCATCACCCTGCCGGACGCGGCGCGCAGCGGCTACACCTTCGCCGGCTGGTCCGATGGCAAGGAGATCTATCGCCCCGGCGCCCGCTACACCGTGTCGGGGAGCGTCACCCTCAGCGCCCAGTGGATGAGCGACATCCCTGAGAGCTTCAACGCGGCGGACCACATCGCCTACATCCGAGGCTTTACGGACGGCACCGTGCGGCCCAACGCCAACATCACCCGGGCCCAGGCCGCCACCATGCTCTACCGGCTGCTGAACGTGGACCTGCGGGACGACATCTTCACCGTGACCAACACCTTCGGCGACGTGGACCGGGGCGCCTGGTACAACAAGGCGGTCTCCTCCATGGCCAACGGCGGCTACATCGGCGGCTATTCCGACGGCACCTTCGGCGGGGACCGGTACATCACCCGGGCCCAGTTTGTGGCCATCCTGATGCGGGCTGTGGGGGACCGGACGGGCACGGCGTCCTTTACGGACGTGCCCGCCAGCCACTGGGCCGCTCGCTACATCGCTGCCGCGGCGGACGCCGGCTGGATCGGCGGGTATTCCGACGGCAGCTTCCGCCCGGACCAGTACATCACCCGGGCTCAGGTGGCGGCCATCCTGAACCGGATGCTCCATCGGGGCGTCAACGGGGAGAGCACGCTGACGGCGGTGCGCTCCTTCCCGGACAACCAGCCGGGCGCGTGGTACTACTACGAGATCGTGGAGGCCAGCACGGTCCACGACCACACCGGCAGCCGTCCCAACGAGGACTGGACCGGCGGCGAGATCGGCTACGTGTACGACATCGAAAAGTACGAGCGGCCGTAACGGTCGGGCCTTCGGCCCGGCGGTCAAGGACAGCATTTTCCCATAGACGCGATCTCGCGGCTCGCCCCAAGGGCGGACCGCGAGGTGGCCGGCTCCCGGCTCAGGTGCTCCTCATGGCTTGAGCCGGGAGCTTTTGCGCGCTGCGGGAGCGGTCAAAGGGCGATTTTGCGGGCAACATTGGCGGGCCGCTGGGGCGGAGCGCAAAAACCGTGCCGGACCCACAAAAGGGTCCGACACGGTTGTCGTGCGTCAAAGCGAGGCGGTATCCGCGTTGGGCGCCTGCTGCACCCGGGCTTTCGTGACGGCGATTCGGGCGGGGAAGCGGGCCGAATAGCACCAAGCCCTGGAAATCTCCGGGGCCTGGTGCTTTCAAATCCGCAAGCGCCTGCGGCTCTCATTTGACGAGATCATGTATCGGGCATGTACCAGTTTTCGCGTTCTTTAGCAAAGCAAAAACCCCGCAACCATTGCGGTTGCGGGGGTTTTCACTGGTGGAGACTACAGGACTCGAACCTGTGACCTCCTGCGTGTGAAGCAGGCGCTCTAACCAGCTGAGCTAAGCCTCCATAACAATATCCACTTTTGTGATCCCACAAGGCGCCGTGGGCACGGCGTCTTATGGGATGGTGACCCGTACGGGATTCGAACCCATGTTACAGCCGTGAAAGGGCCGTGTCTTAACCACTTGACCAACGGGCCGAGGGGGTTCCATGAAGCGCCCCGAGGCGCTTCATGGAAGTGGTAGCGGCACCTGGATTTGAACCGGGGACACTGCGGGTATGAACCGCATGCTCTAGCCAACTGAGCTATGCCGCCATAAAACCAGCCCACGATGGGCACCAATTACTATACCAAAATCCCTGCCTTTTTGTCAAGGGGTTCTGCAAATTTTCCTGACAAATTCCGGGAAAATTTTGCGGCCGCCGTTCATTCCTGACTGCGGAGCAAAAAGGCCTCCACCGGCAGGGCGTCCGCCAGGGCCAACAAGGTGGGATTGAAGCCGCCGGTATAGTCCAGCGAAATGTCCGACACCTCGCAGCCCACCTGCCGGTCCGGCAGGGACAGGATGAACCGGCTCCCCTTGCCGGGCTGGGACTCCGCCATCAGCGTGCCGCCGTGGCCCTCCGCGATGCGGCGGCACAGGGGCAGCCCCAGGCCCAGCCCGTGAGCGGGCGGGTCCATGCGGTCGGAGTGGAGGTAGCGGTCAAAGAGGGTGGGCAGCAGCTCCTCCGAAATGCCGCAGCCGGTGTCCGCCACGGTCAGGAGGATCTGCCCCTTCCGAACGTGCAGTTCCACGGTGATGGTGCCGCCGGCGGGGGTGAACTTCATGGCGTTGGAGAGGAGCTGATACAAAAGCTGCTCCAGCGCGTCCGCGCACACGGCGCAGACATAGCGCTCCCTGGCGCAGACAAAGCGCAACCGCAGATCCAAAAGCTCCGCCAGGTCCCCCGCCTGGCCGCACACCTGCCCCACCAGGGCCACGATGTCCCGGTCCTTCACCGGCAGGGGCCCCTCCTGGGTCAGATACGCGGCGGAGGAGAGGCTGGTCACCATGCGCAAAAGCCGGTAATAGCTCTGGTCCAGCAGGGCGGCCTTGGCGTCCAGCGCCGGGTCCTGCTCCCGTGCGGCGGGAGGGGCCAGCAGGGCGGCGGCAAGATAGAGATTGCTCAGCGCACCCCGCAGCTGGGCGGCGACGCTGGGAAAAAGAGAGGCAGACTGACTGCGTTCCGGCTCCATGGAAGGCTCCTTTCCAGCGCCTGGGGCGCTGGTGCTATCATATGCGGCAGGCCGGAGGGAAACCCCAGGAAAAATCTGCCGCCCCTTAAGCATAGCAAAAAGCGGCGGGAAAAACAAGGCATTTCGCCGACTTTTGTCGAAAGGCGCCGGAGAGGCTCAGGTGTCCAGCTCGTAATAGTACAGCGTTCCCCGCTCCGCGTCGTAGAGGGCCAGAGTGAAGTTGAAGGAGGAGCGGCCCAGCAAATTGGAGGGGTCCGCCGATTTGCTCTGCCGGTCCCGGAACCAGTACCATCCGCTGCCGCCGCCTGGGATCAGCGGCGCTCCCTGGACCTTTACCAGGGAGTCCCAGTCCTCGCCGCCATACACAGCGGTGCGCAGCGGCTCCGGCAGGGGCAGAGCCGCCCCTCCGGGGAAGGCGGCCATGCGCTCCGCTGCCCCGCCGGTGAAGGTGAGGACGGCCCAGGCCGTTCCGTCGCCGCCCATGCCGCCATGGTCGTCCCCCTGGCGCAGCAGCGTTCCTCCCGCCAGGGAGAGACCCAGAGTCCGCTCTACCCGCCGGAGGGCCTGGGTGTCGGACACCAGAAAGGGGACCTCCACATCATGGGGCGTCCCGTCCTCTGTTCGGCAGGTCAGAACCAGCCGGTATTCCGCCGGAGTCAGGTCTGTCACGGGAAATGGAAAGGATACGCGGCAAGGCAGGGACGCCCCCGGCGCCGCGATAAGCGCTTCCTGTTCTGCCTCATAGCCGCCTGTCAGGACCAGAGAGCCGCCCCGGACCGTTACCTCCCGCCATTCGCCCCGGAGGTAGCCCTCCAGCGCCTTTGCCTTTTCTACAGTAAGGGGGTTGTCGCCGACGTTTTGCAGGGTGAAGTCCACTTGCTGCGCCTCCGTCTGCGCAGCGGAGGAAAGTACGGCCTCCCAACTGCCGCCCGCCCGGAGGGAGGGGACATCTGTCAGGGACCGGCCGGACGGCCTGGCAGTCATCAGTACCGCAAAAACCGCCAACAGCAGGATCAGCGGGGGAAGGACTTTTCGCATGATGGGACTCCCTTTTCGAACTGTACTATAAAAAATAGTACAGACAGGATAGCATAGGCCCGCCCGCCTGTCAAGGGTCCGCCGCAGGCCGGAGCGGCGCCTGCGGGGGAAGAGTGCGGAGGGCAGGGCGGGCGTTGGCCGCATCGGCGAAGCGGCAAGCATGGAGGCGCAAAAGGAGCCGCGGCCGCGGCGCACCGACCACGTTTCCTTTGCGGAGGCCGCGCCTGCGGGCAAAAGGCGGGGGCGGAGGATGTCCTCCGCCCCCGCAGGGTGCTTCTGGCTTCGGCCGGCTCACTCCACCTCGTTGGTGACGATGAGGCCGTAACCGCCGTTTTTCCGGTGATACACGATGGACAGACTCTCGCTCTCGCTGTCCCGGAAGACGAAGAAGTCGTGGTCCAGCAGATTCATCTGCAAAATGGCCTCCTCCGGGCTCATGGGCTTGACGGAGAAGCGCTTGGTGCGCACGATCTCGAACTCCTTCTCCTCCGCCACCTCAAAGTCGTCCGCCGGGGCGGGAGGGGGGAACCCCTCGCTGCGCAGACGCTTGGAAAGGCGGGTCTTGTTTTTCAGGATCTGGCGCTCGATATATCCCACCGCAGCGTCGATGGCGCCGCGCATATCGCCGTCCGGCGCCTCGGTCTGGGCGCGGAGCAGGGTGCTGCCCCCGCGGATCGTGATCTCCACCGTGCAGCGGTGATCCCGCTCCACGGAAAATGTGACAAAGGCGGAGGTGTCCTCCTCCCGGAAATACTTCTCCAGCTTGGAGATCTTCTTCTCCGCATAGTCCTTGATGGAGTCATTCAGGGAGACTTTCTTGCAGGCGTAGGTGTACTTCATGGAACATCGCTCCTTTCGTTAGCGGGAGAGGCCGTCCTCTCTTGTCGATAGTATAGCACAGATGTGGGGCCATGTATAGAGAAAAATATGCAGAATTCACAAAAACTTCCGAAATGACCAAAACGGCCCGGAGGACCGGGGGAGGGAAGGCGGCGAAGCGGCCGGACGGAGAAGCGAGGCGGCGGGTGGATGGACCGACGAAAAGTGGCGAAAAGACCAAGCAGAGGAGCAGCACCGCCGGGTGGATGGACTGACGGGCGGTGAAAAAACGGAGCGAGGGAGGGCGAAACCGCCGGGCCGGTGCGGCGCAACGGGCGGCGGCCCTATTGACGGGCGGGGAATGGAGGCGTATACTATCGGTGGTTAGTTAAAACTAACCACCGGAGAAACGACCAGCCGCCCTGTTCACTGGAGCGGCAGAAAGGAACCCCATGAAACAAACATACCTTCCCGGCCCGCCTCGCACCGAAAGCGACCGGCAGGTCAGCAGGCGTTTGCTCGGTACCGGCAGCGCCCGGCAGACCGCCCTCCCAGTTCATCTCGGAGAAGGCCAGCGGACGATCCTTCTACCCTGCTTCGCAAAACGTCCTCAGAGGCGGCCTGTACTCCGCACTGGAGGCGCCCTGCGAAGCGCCCTTCCATCTTGTCCCGGAAACGCCCTGCGGGCCGCCTTCCCGCCTCACTTCGGGGACAGCCCAAGCGCCTGCCTGCCCGCCTGCGGGCACGGCCATCGCGGCCTCCCGCCTTGTCAGGCCACACCCGTTCGCCCAGAGGGGAGGCGGCCATGGGACAGGTGACGATGGGGCTCCTGATCCCCTTTCTGGGTACCTCCCTGGGTGCCGGGTGCGTCTTTTTCCTCAGGCGGGACATGGGCCGGGAGCTGCGCCGGGCGCTCCAGGGCTTCGCTGCCGGGGTCATGACGGCGGCCTCCGTGTGGAGCCTGCTGCTGCCCGCCATGGAGCAGGCGGCGGAGCAGGGGGAGCTGCCGGTGGTGCCGGCGGTGGGGGGCTTTTGGCTGGGGGTCCTCTTTTTGCTGCTGCTGGACCGGTGGGTGCCCCACCTGCACCTGGGCAGCGAGGAACCGGAGGGACCGGAGAGCCCCCTCTCCAAAACGGCCAAGCTGCTGCTGGCTGTCACCATCCACAACATCCCTGAGGGGATGGCGGTGGGGGTGGTGTACGCCGGATACCTGTCCGGCGGCATCACGGCCATGGGCGCCCTGTCTCTGGCCCTGGGCATTGCCATCCAGAACGTGCCGGAGGGGGCTATCATCTCCCTGCCTCTGGCGGCGGAGGGGTTCGGACGGCGGCGGGCCTTCGGCTGGGGGGTCCTCTCCGGCGCGGTGGAGCCGGTGGGGGCGGCGGTCACGGTGCTGGCCACGGCTCTGGTGCTGCCGGTGCTGCCCCTCCTTTTGAGCTTCGCGGCAGGGGCCATGCTGTACGTGGTGGTGGAGGAGCTGATCCCGGAGATGTCCCAGGGCCCCCACTCCAACACCGGCACCCTCTCCTTCGCGGCGGGCTTCACGGTGATGCTGGCCCTGGACGTGCTGCTGGGGTAAGGGCCTCGACAAGATCCGACAAAGGTAGTGCCCCTTCGGCAAAAGCTCCTCTTTACAAGGGGGCCGCCGGGGTGCTACGATGATGCAGGAAGCTTTCCAATATCCCACCCGCTTGGGCCGCACGGCACTTTTGCCGGGCGGCCCCTTTTTATGGTGCTCCCCGCCCGGAGGAGGCAGGCGCCGCTCCGGCAGGCGTGTCCCCCGCCGCGGCCCGCCCCGAAGGTCCCCGGTGGGCGGAGGAGAGGCGTCCCAAGGCTTCCCGGCGGGCGGAGAGACTATCCGCTGGTAGCCCGCTTTTGCGCCGTGGCTGGACGCAAAAACCCGGGGCTGCTCTTTTGAGCGGTCCCGGGTTGGGTCCTGCGATCGAGGGGTCATCTTCTCCTGCGGCCGCCCCGCTTGCCGTCGATGTTGCGGTTCAGATCGGCCATCTTCCCCTCCGAGGAGGAGAGGAACTGCTTGAGCTTGTCCTCAAAGGACTGGTCCGCGGAGGGGGCGACAGAGGCCGCACGGACAAAGGGTCTGGCGGCTGCCGGCCGGCTCTGGACCGGACGGGCAGGGCGGCTCTGGGTCGGACGGCCGGCGCTCCGAGGCCCGTTCTCCCGGGGCAGGGCCTTTTTGATGGAGAGGTTGATCTTCCCGTTCTCCGTGGACAGCACCAGCACCTTCACGGCCTGTCCCTCCTGGAGAAAGTCGTGTACGTCGTTGACGAAGGTGTTGGCGATCTCCGAGATGTGCACCAGCCCGGAGCGCCTGCCCTCCAGCGAGACAAATGCGCCGAACTTGGTGATGCTGGTCACCTTTCCCTCCAAAATAGCCCCTGCTTGGATCGCTGCTGCCTGCCCTTCCATGCTTCCCGGTTTCTCCTTCCACGTCATTTGTCTCTTTTCCCCCTGCCCGGCAGGACGAAAAGAGCGGCGAACGGCGGCCACACACCTGCCACCGTTTCGCCGGTCAATTGCTGGTGTTGTAAAATACGTACTCGCCCGGAGTGACCAGACCCAGCTCGTCCCGGGCGATCTGCTCCATCTTGTCCTGGGTGGCGCCCTCGGCGATGTCCGCCGTCAGGGTCTCATTCTCCTGACGCAGGGCCTCCACCTGGGCGGCGTACCGCTCCTTTTCGGCCTGGGCCTTTTCCACCTGGGCGCGCAGACCGTACAGCTGATAGCCGATGGCGGCCAGCAACACCAGGATCAGCAGCTTGGTCATCAGGCCCGTGCGGCGCCGCTCCTGCTTTCGCTTTGCCATGTCTGCCGCCTCCTCTCCGAAACGCCCGTAAGCGTCCAGTTTTTCCTATTGTATAGCATTTCCCGGCAAAATAAAAGAGCTTTTTTCCCTTTCGGGCCAACTTTTTGCAAAAAATTTTTGCCCGGACCAGGGGAAGAGACAAAAATTTGGCGGTGCAGGCCAGGGTATCGGCCCAAAACTGCCACACTGGCTCCAAAGCGTGGGAGAAAAGCCCGCCGTACACCACCGTCCCGCCGCCGGCTCCCAGCACGGCGAAGCCCCGCAGCTCCCCCTCTGCCGCCCGGAGCAGGAAGAGGAAGGCAGCGGCAAAGGCGGCCAGCCCGAAGCCCAGGTCCAGCCAGGGGGCCAGACGGGGCAGCAGGCGGCGGAAGGGGCGCAGCAGATCGTACACCACGGCGGCGCAGGCCCCCAGCAGGATGGACTGGCCGAAGAGCAGTAGCTGCCGGGAGATCACCACCCCCATGCTATCCGAACAGGCGGCTGAAAAAGCCGCCCCGGCCCTCGCCGCCGTCCTCATAGGCCAGGGAGTCGATCTGCCCGTCCACGTTCAGCTCGCCGCCGTCCAGCGACAGCTTTCCGATGTGCAGGTCCGACCCGGTGACCACCAGCGTCCCGGCGGAGGTGGCCATCACGATGCCGCTCTCGTCAAAGCGCTCCACGTCCTCCACCCCGGATACGGTCAGCCGTTCCCGACCCACCAGCTCCAGTCGGTGGGCGGCGGAAAGCGGATGGCTGTTCTCGCTCATACCCTCGTCCCTCCCTTTGCGAAAACTGGGAGGAGCGTCCCTCCCGGTCCAGCATATGCACCGCCGGAGCGGGATAGAAGGGAGAAAGACAGGGCCTCAGGGCTGGGCGACCTCCCGGTACAAGGCGGCGGCGTCCGCCTGGCGGACCGTCTCCTGCACGCTCACCACCTCCACCGTCACGGTGCGCGCCCCGAAGCGCAGGGTGATCCGGTCGCCCACCTTCACGTCGTAGGAGGCCCGGACGGGGCGGCCGTTGACCTCCACCAGGCCGTTGTCGCAGGCCTCGTTTGCCACGGTGCGGCGCTTGATGAGCCGGGAGACCTTCAGGTATTTATCCAATCGCATAGCGTCCTCCAAATGAGACCTGCCGGTACAGCGTACCGGCAGGTCGAGTCTGCTTGTATCAGGCGGGCTCCGCCAGAGGAGCGATCACTTCGCCACAGCGTCCTTCAGGGCCTTGCCGGGCTTGAACAGGGGCACCACGGCGGCGGGGATGTCCTGGGGCTCGCCGGTGCGGGGATTGCGGCCCACGCGGGCGGCGCGCTTTTTCACCTCGAAAGAGCCAAAGCCCACCAGCTGCACCTTCTCGCCCTCCTTCAGGGCGTCGGTGATGGCGCTGAGGGTAGCGGAGACCGCGGCCTCGGCGTCCTTCTTGGAAAATTCGGTAGCGGCGGCAACGGCGTTGACCAGTTCAGTCTTGTTCATGGGAAATCTCCTCCTATTGTTCATTTGTGGATCTTCTTGTGTATTCTTAAATGCGGTCTTCCGGCAGAGCGCGGCGCCCGCCGAAGAGGTGTGCCGCCCGGGCCCCGTCAGAGGAAGGAGGGGGAGGGCGGCGGCCGGATGGCTCCGTGCCTTGCCGGAAGAGCATATTAAGACAGGGTGTGCTTGGCGGCAGTCCAAAGGGCCACCAGCTCCTCCTCCGTGCAGGAGGTCAGGGGCTTGTCCGCCGAGGCCTCCACCAGGCGGAAGCGCTCGTCAAATTTGTCGCAGGCGCGGTGGAGGGCGTCCTCCGCCTCCACGCCGCACATCTGGGCGATCTTGGCGGTGATGAACAGGGCGTCCCCCGTCTCCTCCCGCACGCCGTGGGGCGCGTCCGCGTCCCGCCCCGATTCCAGGGCCTGGCGCAGCTCCCGCACCTCCTCCTCCAGCTTGTCCAGGGCGTGGAGGGCGCTGTCCCAGTCGAAACCCGCCTTGGCGGTTTTTTTCTGGATCTTCTCCGCCCGCCACAGGGCCGGAAGCGTGTGGGGCACGGACTCAATGGCGTCCGCCGTGGAGGTCTGGCCCTTTTCCTGCTTTTTGAGAAGGTCCCAGTTGACCAAAACCTCCTCCGAGGTCTCTGCCTGCATGGTGCCGCCGAACACGTGGGGGTGGCGGTACACCAGCTTCTGGGCCACGCCGTTCACCACGTCGTCCATGGTGAAGCGGCCCCGCTCGGCCTCGATCTGGGCGTGGAAAACCACCTGCATCAAAACGTCCCCCAGCTCCTCGCACATATCCCGGGGGTCGTCCCGGTCCAGGGCGTCCAGGGCCTCATAGGTCTCCTCCAGAAAATTGCGGCGGATGGAGCCGTGGGTCTGCTCCCGGTCCCAGGGGCAGCCCTCCGGTGTGCGGAGCAGGCGCATGATCTCCAAAAAATCCGCCCAATCGTACCGATTCTTATATGGAAAATCTACCATAGATTGCCCGCCTTTGCAAGATTTTTTCACTTCAAGTGTAAAACTTTAATAAGGGTCTTCCCGTGGGGAATGGCCGCCACATCCTCCGCCCGCAAAATGCGCAGGGCGATGACCAGCACGCCGTACACCACCACGCCCGCGCCGATGCCGCAGAGGGTCGCCAGGGCGTTTTCCCCGTAGGACACCGCTCCGCCGCCGGAGAGCAGCCGGGAGGCGAAGCCGTACACCGCCCAGGCGGCGCCGCCCATCAGGACCGAGGCCAGGATGGGCCGGGCAAAGAGAGCGGGGTAGCGGGGCTTTTTCGGAGAGTAACGCCACACAAAAAGGAGGTTCAGCGCCACGATCACGCTGTAGCAGCACAGGGTGGAAATGGGGGCGCCGTTGATGTTGATCTCCGGCCGGCCCACCAGAAAATAGTTCATGACGATCTTCACAAGGCCGCCGGTGATGACGGTGAAGATGGGCAAAAGCTCCTTGCCATAGGTCTGCAAAATGGCGTTGGTCAGGATCATCAAAAAGATCAGAATACAGGCGAAGCCCAGGATGCGCAGGTGGGGTCCCGCCGCCAGGGCGGCCTCCTGCTGAGCGGGGAGGATCAGGCGCATGATGGGCGTGGAGAGGACGGAGAGGCCCACCCCCGCCGGCAGAGACAGCAGAATGATGACCCGGAAGGCGGAGGAGATGATGCGGTCTACCCGCCCGGTGTCCCGCTGGGCCAGGGCAGCCGACGCCGTGGGCAGCAGGCTCATGGTCACGGGGTAGGCAAAGGCCACCACCATGTTCACCATGTCCATGGCGAAGCGGTACTCGCCGTTGAGGGCGGCGGCCTGCTCCTCTGCCAGAAGGAGCCCGCTTTGGAGCCGGCCCATGACGATCTTGGTGTCGATCATGGAGATGATGCTCATGGCGGAGTTGCTCAGGGTGATGGGGATGCCGATGGCCAGGATCTGGCGCAGCAACGCACCGCTGCTCTCCGGCACGTCCAGCGACCGCTCCCGCTCCCGGTGGCGCAGGAGATACACGATCAAAAAGCACATGGAGAGCACGGTGCCCGCCGTGACGCCCAGGATGGCGCCGGCGGCGCCGGCGTCCAGCCCCCGGCCCAACTGGATGAGATACCACGCGCAGGGAAGGCCGATGCCCACCTTGCACAGGGCCTCCAAGATCTGAGACACGGCGGTGGGCGTCATGTTGCCCTGTCCCTGGGTGTAGCCCCGCATACAGGCCAGCAAGCACACGCAGAACACCGCCGGTGCCAGCGTCCGGATGGGCAGGCGGGCCATGGGGGTATTCATGTAGGCGGCCAGGCTCTCGGCGCGGAAGAACATGAACACGGACCCCACCAGACCCAGGGCGAAGAAGAGCCAGATGGCGGTGCGGAAGAGCTTGCGCTTTTGGTTCTCCCGCCCCTGGGCGTGGGCTTGGCTGGTGAGCTTGGAGATGGCCAGGGGCAGCCCCGCGGTGGAGATGGTCAAAAGCACGTTGTAGATGGAGTAGGCGGTATCAAAATAGGTCTTGCCCACCTGCCCCAGAATGTTGTTCAGCGGGATCTTGTACACCGCGCCGATGAGCTTGACCACCGCCGCGGCCCCGGCCAAAACGGCGGCGCCGCCCAGAAAGGATTGCTTTTTCGGATTTGCCATAGTGCGATTACCTCACGATCTTGCCGGGATGGGGAAGGTCCCCCTGGAGAGGGTATGAAGGGCGTGGCCCCGCTATGCCCCTCTCTCCGCCGCTCGGCCCGGCCTTAGAGAAGACCGCCGCATTCCCGGCAGAAGGAGTCCCCCTCCCGGGCGGGGGTACCGCACACGGGGCATGTCCGCGCCGCCTGGGCGCGGCCCGCCTGGCGGTTCAGCTCCCGGATCTCCTCCTTCAGCGCGTCGATCTCCTGGAGCTTTTCCAGCAGCACGTCGGAGTCAGTGGGGCTTCCCGCATGGGTGGCGTAGAGCAGTTCGCCCAGCTCCTGCATCCGGGTGTCCACCTCCGCCTTCCGGTCCGCCAGGCGGATGTTCAGCTTGGCGGTGGAGAGCAGGGCCTCCGCGCCCTTTCCCACGCCGTAGGCGGCGTTCGAGGCGGTGGACCCCGCCTGCACGGCGGTCTGCCGGACGATGTCCAGCAAAACAGCGAGTTTTTCGTTCATGAAAAGACCTCCTTATCCTGTGGCAGCCATCAGTGATGGCTGTAGTTATACGAGCTGCCGCCGATAAACTCCCGCGCAAGAGAGGTGGGGGCGATGTACCGGTCGTCCAGCGGTTCGATGCGGTCAAAGGCACGCAGCAGCGACTCCGCCACCGGGAAGTCCCCGGCGCTGACCTCCTGCAAAAGGGGCACCACGAAGGGCTTGAGGGCGGAGCACTCAAAGGCCAGGGAGGTGTCCAGCGTCAAGAGGGCGTTTTCCTTGAAGGTGGAGACGTACAGCCGCTCCCCCCGCCGCACGGCGGGCCACAGCCGCAGCGTGAACTCCGCCGCAAGGCCCCGGAACTGATAGTCCCGCACGATGCGCCGGCAAAGCCGCAGCCACGACTCGTCGAACACCACATTGCCCTCGCCGTCCACCAGGGCCCGGCGGGCGGAGACGTGGAGCCGGAAGGCCCGGGGGTTCTTGCCCACGATGATGTCGTTGAGGGCGTGGATGCCCTCGAAAATGGCCATCTCCGCCTCCCCCAGCCGCAGGGGCTGGGCCTCCGTGTCCGACCGGCGCTGCCGGGCGAACTCATACCGGGGCACGTGGATGGTCTGTCCCTCGTCCAGCATGGCGAAGTGGCGGTTCAAAAGGTCCACGTCCAGGCAGAAGGGGGACTCGAAGTCGATGTCACCCTCCTGGTTGCGGGGGGCGGTCTCCGGGTCCAGGGTCTTGAAGTAGTTGTCCATGGACACGGTGTAGGTCTCGATGCCCATCCGGTCCAGCTGTTCTTCGATCTTCAGGGCGGTGGTGGTCTTGCCGGCGCCGGAGGCGCCGGAGAGCAGGATCACCCGGGACTCGCCGCGCCGCTCCGCAATGCGCCGGGCGGCCCGCTCCACCGCCTTGGTATAGGCCTCGTCGCACCGGGCGGCGAAGGCCGCCGGGTCAGTGCGCACCAGCTCGTTGATCTGGGAGAGAACGTTCGGCATATCACGTGGCTCCTTTGGCGTCGGGATAAAAGGCGGCGAAGGCCACCTGGTTGGCCTGCCATTTTTCCGGCCGCTCGGTGTATTCCTTGGGATACTTGGGGTTGAAGAGGCGCTGGATGCGCCCTGCCGCCAAGTCCACCGCCTTGGTGGACCCGCCGGCCCCGAAGGACAAAATGGAGCACAGCTCCGACATGATGTACACGTTGTACCAGCACTCTCCGCCCGGGCGGCACCAGCCGATGTTCTCAAAGCTCCCGGACATGTACTTTTGCCGGTACAGGTAGTAGGGGGCAAGACCGGCGCGGCGCAGGGCGGGGGCGGCGTAGTCCAGCATCCGGGAAACGGCCTCCCCGTCCGGGATGGCCAGCCCCTCCGTCAGGATGCGGCTGCCCTTTTTCAGCGCCAGGGTGTGCACGGTCACGTTGTCCGTGCCGAAGGCCAGGCACCGGTCCAGCGAGCGGCAAAAGCCCTCCGCCGTGTCCTCCGGAAGCCCCGCGATGAGGTCCATATTCACGTGGGGGAAAGCGTACCGGGCCGTCAGGTCCATGGCGCGGACGATGTCCTCCGCCGTGTGGCAGCGGCCGATGGCGCGCAGCACCCGGTCCTCCATGCTCTGGGGATTGACGGAGAGGCGGGTCACGCCATGGCGCTTGAGGACCGCCAGCTTTTCCGCCGTGATGGTGTCCGGCCGGCCGGCCTCCACGGTGATCTCCTCGCACCGCCCCAGGTCAAAGGACGCCTCCCAGGCGCTCAGCACCCGGTCCAGCTGATCGGGGGTCAGGGTAGTGGGCGTGCCGCCGCCCATGTAAAAGGCCCGGGGCACAAGGCCCCGTTCCCGGGCCATGGCGCCGCCGGCGCGCAGCTCGGCGGTCAGGGCGTCCACATAGGGCTCCACCTGGGAAAAGCTCCGCTCCAACGACTGACTCACAAAGGAGCACTAGGCGCAGCGGGTGGGGCAGAAGGGGATGCCCACGTACACGGCAATGTCCCGGGGTCCCAGGCGCTCCTGGGCCCGCAGGGCCGCCGTGCCGGTCTCCAGGGCCAGGGCCGCCCGGTCGGGCGAGACCTCGTATTCCCGCTCCAAAAGCGCCCGGGCAGACGATGGGTCCTCACCCCGGCGCAGGGCCTGGGTCACCAGCTTGTCGGGCCGGACGCCGGTGAGCATCCCCCAGGGGGGCGTAACGCCGGTCAGGTCCCGGGCGGCCAGGAAAAAGGCCCGGCCCAGAGCGTGGCGCCGCTGCCCCTCCCGATCAAAGTCCGTGCCGGAGAGGGGGGCGTCCACCTGGCGCTCGGCCGTGTGTCCCTCCCGGCGCAGTTGGGCGCGCACATGGCAGGCGTCATCGTCCTCCTCCAGAGATAGGCGGGCCCAGTTGTCGTCGTCGGGGGCGATGGGGGCATAGACGGGCTTCTCCCCCGGGAAGAGGGAGAGAAGGCCCTGCTCCACGGTGTAGCGCTCGTCGTGACCCAGCAGTTCCAGCTTCATGGCAGATCCTCAGTCCTCCCGCAGGGCCTGGCGCAGATAGGGGTTCCAGGCCCGCTCCCGGTCCAGGTCCGAAAGGTCCATGTGGCCGGGCAGGACCTGGTAGTTTCCGGGCAGCTTCCCCAGCCGCCGGAGGGAGGCGAGCATCTCCTCCATGCTGCCGCCCTGCAGGTCTGTCCGCCCGCAGGAGCCGGCAAAGAGGGTGTCCCCGCAAAAGAGGGCGTAGCCGCAGCGCAGCGTCACGCTGCCCCTGGAGTGACCCGGGGTGGCCAGGATCTCCACGGTCAGGCCGCCCACACTTACGGTATCCCCCTCGTCATAGTCCCGCGTGCCGGGAACGGGGGGAAAGATCCGGGGGTCGCAGCCGCCCACGGCGGTATCCCGGCGGCTCAGGTACACGGGGATGCCGCCCCAGCGCGCCGTCAGCTCCGCCACGGCGCCGGTGTGGTCGTAGTGCCCGTGGGTCAGCAGAATGGCGCAGGGGGCGCAACCGGTCCGCTCCACGGCGGAGGCGATGCGCTCCGCCTCGTCTCCTGGGTCGATGACGGCGCAGACTTTGGCGGTCTCGTCGCAGAGGATGTAGCAGTTGGTCTCGATGGGACCCACCGGCAGATAGGTGATCTCCATAGGCTGTCTCCTTTATGAAACGGCGTTACGCCTCTGTGTCCAGCAGGATGGTGACGGGGCCGTGGTTCAGGGAGTCCACCTCCATCTCGGCGCCGAACTCCCCGTGCTGCACGTCGAAGCCCCGCTCTCGGCACCGGGCCATGAAGCGCTGATACAGGGGCTCCGCGATCTCTGGCTTGGCCGCGCCGGTGAAGCCCGGCCGGCGGGAGGAGGTGTCCGCGTACAGGGTGAACTGGGAGACCACCAAAAGGCTCCCGCCCACCTGCCCTAAATTTCGGTTCATGCGGCCCGCCTCATCCTCGAAGATGCGCAGGTTGCAGATCTTGTCCGCCAGCTTCCCGGCGGTCTCCTCCGTATCCCGGGGGCCCACGCCCAAAAGCACCAGATAGCCGGTGCCGATCCGGCCGCAAACCGCGCCGCCGATGGAGACGCTGGCCCGGCTCACCCGGGTGACCACAGCGCGCATAAGGTCGCTCCTTTCCGGGCGCCCGGGCGGGAAGAGCGGGGGCGCCGCGTGGTTTGTGGGATGGCTCAGCCCGCCGGGCGGGTGACCTTCAGCACGCCGGAGATCTGGTTGAGCTTGCGCATGATGGCGGCGAGCTGCTGGCTGTCCCGAATGCGGATCTCCAGGTGGATGAGGGCGAAGCCGTCCTCCGTGGAGCGGGTGTTGAGCCCCAGCACGAAGGTGTTGGTGGTGGACAGGGCCGCGGAGATGTCCAGCAGCAAATTGGCCCGGTCCTTGCACACCACCTCCAGCGAGGTGGGATAGCTGTCGTTGGTGTCGGTGCCCCAGGAGACCTTGATCCACCGGCCCTCCTGGCCGCTGCGCTTTTCCGGCGAGGCGTTGGGGCAGTCCGCCCGGTGGACGGACACGCCGTATCCCCGGGTGATGAAGCCGATGATCTCGTCCCCCGGCACGGGGGTGCAGCACTTGGAGAACTTCACCAGGCAGTTGTCCAGCCCCTCCACGATGATGCCCTGCTCACTGCGGACCTTTTTGGGAAGGTTCGCCGGGCGGGGCTCCTCCTTGGCGGGGGCCTCCTCCAAAAGCTGCTGCTCCGCCTGGCGCTGCCGGGCGGCCCGCTGCAGCTCGCCCTGCATCCGGCTCACCGCCTTCTGGGCGGAGAAGCCGCCGTAGCCAATGGCGGCGTACATATCCTCCAGGGAGGCGTAGCTGACCTTTTTCAGCAGAGTGGGCAGCACCGCCGGGTCCGTCACGTCCCGCATGTGGATGCCGCAGTGGCGCAGCTCCGCCTCAAAGGAGGCGCGGCCGGTGGCGATGTTCTCCTCTTTTTTCTCCTTTTTGAACCACTGGCGGATCTTGCTGCGGGCCTCGCTGGAGCGGGCGATCTGCATCCAGTCCCGGCTGGGGCCCTTGGCGGCCTTGGAGGTCATGATCTCCACGATGTCGCCGTTTTGCAGCACGTGGTCCAGCGTGACGATGCGCCCGTTGACCTTGGCGCCCACCATCCGGTTGCCCACGGCGGAGTGGATGGCGTAGGCAAAGTCGATGGGGGTGGCGCCGGCGGGCAGGTTCTGCTCGTCGCCGTTGGGGGTGAAGTCGAACACCTCGTCGGCGAACATGTCGATCTTCAGGGAGTGGATATAGTCCTCGGCGTCGGCACCGTCCTGATTTTCCAGCAGGCGGCGGACCCACTCGTACCGCCCCTCGGACCCGGCGCCCTGGCCGTTTTGCTTGTACTTCCAGTGGGCGGCCACGCCGTACTCCGCCACCTCGTGCATCTCCCGGGTGCGGATCTGCACCTCGAAGGGGTAGCCGTTGTTGCCCATGACGGTGGTGTGGAGGGACTGGTAGCCGTTGGGCTTGGGGGTGCCGATATAGTCCTTGAACCGGCCCAGAATGGGCTTATAGATGTCGTGGATGACGCCCAGCACGTTGTAGCAGTCTCCCACGCTGTCCACGATGACCCGGAAGGCGAAAAGGTCGAAGATCTCGTCCAGGGACTTGTTCTGGCTGAACATCTTGCGGTAGATGGAGTAGGGGTGCTTCATCCGCCCGTATACCACGTGGGGGATGTTCAGCTCGTTGAGCCGCTGGTCGATCCGCTCCTGGGCCTGGAGCATCAGCGCCTCGTACTTGGGGCGGTTGGCCTCCGTTTTGGAGACGATCTCCTCATACCCCACCGGGTCCAGGTACTTGAGGGACAGGTCCTCCAGCTCCCACTTGATGCGCTGCATCCCCAGCCGGTGGGAGATGGGGGCATAGATCTCCATGGTCTCCAGGGACTTTTGCTTCTGCTTTTCCGGGGACTGGTACTCCATGGTGCGCATGTTGTGCAGCCGGTCGGAAATTTTGATGAGGATGACCCGGATGTCCTTGCTCATGGCAATGAGCATCTTGCGCAGATTTTCCATCTGCTCGTCTTCCTTGGTGGCGTACTGGATGCGGGTCAGCTTGCTGACCCCCTCCACCAGGTCCGCGATGGTGGGCGAGAAGAGCTTGGCCACGTCCTCGTGGGTGGCGGGGGTATCCTCGATCACGTCGTGCAGCAGGGCGGCCTCGATGGATTCCGAGTCCAGCCGCAGCTCCTCCGCCACGATCTGGGCCACGGCCAGGGGGTGGATGATGTAGGGCTCGCCGCTTTTGCGCTTTTGCCCCTCATGGGACTTGTCGGCAAACTCAAAGGCGGCGCGGATCTGGGCAAAGTCCGCGGCGGGATTATACTCCCGCACGGTGGCCTCCAGCTGCTGATATTGCTCCTCGATGGTCATGGCGGATCACCTCACTTTCGGTCGCCGCCCGGACACAGGCGGGCAAGATAGGGGCAGGCGAAAAGGTCCACCTTCCCCTGGGTGGGATTGAGACACAGCGACAGCCGGCCGTCCCGCTCCCCGGCGGAGATGAGCCCCCGCTCCCGGAAGACCTGTATGGCCAGGACTGTGCGCAGAAAGCTCTCGTTTCCGCCGGCTTCGGCGGAGAGGGAGCGCAGGTAGGGCAGGGCGTCGGCTTCCGCCTTGCCGGGGCGGAGCCGCCGCTCCAGCGCCACCCAGCAGGCGATGAACTGCTCCCGGGAGGTGCGGAGCCGGACCCGCTCCTGCCCCGTCAGCTCGCCGCCGGAGACCAGCCGGTCCACCAGCTCCAGCGCCTCCGACTCGTGGCGGCTGGGGGTCAGGGAGGGGCGCAGGTCGATGAGCTGCAATTGCAGCGTCGTGGCGCCCCGGAAGGTGTTGGCCTGGAGGTGGAAGGCGGCGTCCACCCGGCTTCCAGGCTGGATGCCGCACTCCGTCTCCGTTACGGAGAAGAAGATGGCGTCAAAGTGGCAGGCGCCCTTGGAAAGGCGCAGCTTCAGGTGCTTGCCCTGGCCCACGCTTTGGAGCGTGTCCACCGTGGCGCCCAGAAGGGCGAAGACCGGCCGGGGATTCCCCGCGCCGTAAGGCTCCAGCTGGCCCAGGTGCTCCACCTGCTCCAGCGTCACCTCCCCGGGGGAAGTGATGGCGGCGTCGATCTCCAGGGAGGATACCGGCAGCTCTCCGCCGGAGGCGGAGCGGACGTACCGGTTCATCCGGGTGCGGAAGGCGGGGATGTTCTCCTCGGGAATGGTGAAGCCCGCGGCCAGCTCGTGGCCGCCGAACCCGTCCAGAAGATCCGCGCAGGATTCCAGCGCCGCAAACAGGTTGAACCCGCCGTAGGACCGGCAGGAGCCCTTGCCCACCCCATCCTTCAGGTGGATCATGAAGCTGGGGCAGGAGTATTTTTCGCTGAGGCGGGAGGCGACGATGCCCACCACCCCCTGGTGCCAGGCCTCACTGGAGAGGACCAGGGCGCTGCGCTCCTCGGCGCGGAGGGCACCGATCTGGGAGATGGCGTCGGCGCAGATGGCCTGCTCCACCGCCTGGCGCTCCCGGTTCAGCTCGCACAGCTGCCGGGCCAGCTCTTCCGCCCGGGCGGGGTCGGCGGTCTCCAGCAGGTCGGCGGCCAGGTCCGCCGCCCCCATGCGCCCGGCGGCGTTGATCCGGGGGGAGAGGACGAAGCCGATCTGGATGGAGGTGACGGGCTTTCCCAAAAGACCCGTCTCTTTCAAAAGGGCGTGTACGCCCACAAAATCCGTGTGGGGCAGGGCCTCCAGCCCGCAGGAGACGATGGTGCGGTT
The DNA here is from genome assembly GCA_017469475.1 of Oscillibacter sp. Classification (GTDB taxonomy): domain Bacteria; phylum Bacillota; class Clostridia; order Oscillospirales; family Oscillospiraceae; genus Oscillibacter. The sequence goes on from JAFUGI010000023.1 coordinate 22,668, forward strand.
CTCCCCCTCCATGCGCATCACATCGGCAATGGTGCCGATGGCGGCCAGGGTGCAGTACCGGGCAAAGAGGGCGTCCTCCCGGCTCTCGCCCCCCAGGGCCAGCACCAGCTTCATGGCAACGCCCACGCCCGCCAGGTGCTTGAAGGGATAGGGGCAGTCCGGCCGGTGGGGGTCCACCACGGCCACGGCGCGGGGCAGCGTCTCCTTGCACTCGTGGTGGTCCGTCACCACCACGTCCAGCCCCAGGGAGTTGGCGTAGTCCACCTCGTCGTTGCCGGTGATGCCGCAGTCCACGGTGATCATCAGCGTGGCCCCCTGGTCATAGAGGCCCCGGATGGCGTCCTTGGAGAGGCCGTACCCGTCCTCAATGCGGCGGGGGATGTAGCGCAGGCACTCCGCCCCGCAGCTTTTGAGATAGTCCAGCAGCAGCACCGTGGAGGTGATGCCGTCCACATCGTAGTCGCCGAACACGGCGATGGTCTCGCCGTCTGCGATGGCCCGCTGGATGCGCTCCACCGCCTTGTCCATGTCCCGCATCAGCATGGGGGACAGGGTCAGCGTCCGCTCCCGGTCCAGGTGCTCCGCCGCCGCCTCCGGGGTGGAGACGCCCCGGGCGGCCAGCACCGTGGAGAGGAGGTAGGGGTATCCGGCGCCGCGCAGGGCGGCCACAGCGTCCTCCGCCGGGGCACCGATGTTCCATTTTTTGAATTTCACGGCCCGACCCCTCCCTTCTTCGTGCGGTGGACCTGCCACAGCCATCATAACCCCATTATTATAGCAGAAAGAATCGGCCAGGTAAAGAAGAAATCTTCCGCCGGCCCTGGCAAATGGCGGGAGAGGGGACAGTTTTTCGCCATGCCGCCGGGAGACAGGGGAAAAGTGGAGAATAGGGGACGGGGGCACCGGGGACAGTGCGGCCCAGCCTACCGGATGGAGGAGCGCCCCGCCCATGTCCGCCAACGTGGGGCGGGGGCACGCACTGCAAAACAGCACCCCGCCCGGAAGCCGTCATCTTCCGGGCGGGGTGGGATGCAAAAGGGAGCGCAAATTCAAGCGGCAGGGGATCAGCTCTCCGGCTCCTCCGAAACGGCGGGCGCCGTCTGCGCCTGCGCGGGCTCTGCCTCCGCAGGCGCCGCCTTCGAGGGCTCTGCCTCCGTGACGTCCGGCTCCTCCGGGGACCGGCCCTCCACCACGGCCAAAAACGCCTCCCGCTCCATGGTCTCGTGTTCCAGCAGGTACTGGGCCACCGCGTCCAGGGTGGCGCGCCGCTGGTTCAAAATGGTCTCGCAGCGGCCATAGGCCTCGGAGAGGATGCGCTTGACCTCCTCGTCGATCTGAGCGGCCACGGCCTCGGAGTAGCTGCGGCCCTGGCTCATGGTCCGGCCGATGAACACCTCGTCGTGGCCGGAGTCGAAGGCCACGGTGCCCAGCCGGTCGCTCATCCCGTAGGAGGCCACCATCTTCCGGGCGATGGCGGTGGCCCGCTGGATGTCGTTGCTGGCGCCGGTGGAGATGTCTCCCAGGCACAGCTGCTCCGCCACCCGACCGCCCAGAAGGGCCACGATCTCATCTTCCATATAGCGCTTGGAGAGATAGGACCGGTCCTCTTCCGGCAGGGAGATGGTCATGCCGCCGGCCTGGCCCCGGGGAACGATGGTGATCTGGCTCACCGGGTCCTGGCCCGGCAGGGCGTGCATGACCACGGCGTGGCCCGCCTCGTGCCAGGCGGTGAGCTCCCGTTCGTGCTGGGGCACGATGCGGCTCTTCTTCTCCGGGCCTGCGATGACCTTGATCTCCGCGTCCTTCAGGTCCTGCATGGTGATGAAGGGCCGGCTGTGCCGGGCGGCCAGCAGGGCCCCCTCGTTGATGAGATTTTCCAGGTCCGCCCCGGTGAAGCCCGCAGTGCCCTGGGCCAGCTTGTGAAGGTCCACGTCCTCCGCCAGGGGCTTTCCCTTGGCGTGGACCCGCAGGATCTCCTCCCGCCCCTTGATGTCCGGCAGGCCCACATAGATCTGCCGGTCGAACCGGCCGGGGCGCAGCAGGGCGGGGTCCAGCACGTCGGCGCGGTTGGTGGCGGCCAGGACCACAACGCCCTCGTTTGCGGCAAAGCCGTCCATCTCCACCAG
>JAFUGI010000024.1 GCA_017469475.1 Oscillibacter sp.
CGGAGGGCGGCGCCATGGAAGCGGCGAGCGCTCACATCAGGTGGTAGAGGATCTTAGCCATCTGGCCCCGGGTGATGTTGCTGCCCGGGCGGAAGGTGCCGTCGGAATACCCGCCCAGGATGCCCTGGGCCGCCATGGTCTGGATGTACTCCGCGGCATAGGCGGGGATGGCGGCGCTGTCCGTGAAGCTCAGGGGGGCGGAGGCGTAGCCCTTCTCCTGGGTGCGGCCGATCATGGCCGAGGCCTGGGCACGGGTCAGGCTGGCGTTGGGGTTGAAGTACTGCCGCCCGTCCTTGCCGGTGGAGCCGGTGATGATGCCCTCGGTGTACAGGGCCTTGATGGCCGGTACGGCGTAGGCGCCGATCTGGTCCGCGTCCGCAAAGGGCAGGACGACGGACGCGTAGTCGCCCTCCCGCAGGCCCAGGAACCGGTAGAGCATCACGGCGAACTGGGCCCGGGTGATGTTCTGGTTGGGGCGGAAGGTGCCGTCGGAATACCCGCCGGTGACGCCGGCGTCATAGAGGAAGTCCACGTAGTCCGCGGCCCAGTACCCCTCCGTGTCAGCGAAGCGGTGACCCTCCGCCGAGGCGGGCAGGCCCACGCTGCCCCGGCCGATGTTGCCGGAGGCGTCCCGCGCCGTGACGGTGAGGCGCAGGGCCCGGCCGTCCTCGCTTTCGGGGATGGCCGCCGTCAGCGTCCCGGAGCGGTAGGTGTAGCCCGTGTAGGGCTGACCGTTCACCGTCATAGCAACGGCGGAGGCGGCCAGCGTGCCGTCCACGGCGTCGGAGATGGAGGCGGTCAGGGTCCGGCTCTCCTCATCCCACCGGAGGGTCACCTCCGGCACAGCCGGATCCACCAAGCCGCCGTAGGAGGCGGTGAAGTGGTCCAGGGTGAGGGAGCCGGCGTCGGGAGTGGTCAGAGCGGCGATGAGCGCCCCGGTCTCCGGGTCCTCCTGGGAATCAAAGGCGCCGATGACGGAGACTCCCGTGATGGAGGCTGTGCCCGCCGGCAGCGTCACGGACACCTGCCGCCAGCCGGTGAAGTCCAGCACGGCGGCCGCCGTCCGCTCGCCGCTGTCCGTGATGAGCAGCAGCGTGTTGCCGGAGCCGTCGCCCCGGACCCAGAAGGTCACGTCCGTGTAGGGGGAGGGAAGGGTCAGGCTGGCCCGGGCGGTGGCGGCGCCATCCGCAAGACCGCTGTAGGTCAGAAGCAGGGCGCCCCGGCCCCGGGCCACGTTTCCGGCCCCGGTGACGCGGGCGACGTCCATGCCGGACCCGGCGGAGAAGGTGCCCGTGCCGGACTCAAAGTCCTCCACGGTCCGCAGGGCGATCTGGGACACGGTGACGGGGATGGACACGCTGCGCCCGCCGGCGCTGGCCGTCACGGTGCCGCTGCCGGGGGTGGAGGCGGAGACCAGGCCGCTCTCGTCCACCCGGCCCACGTCACCGGAGAAGGACCAGCTCACCGCCGCCGGGTCCACGTACAGCGGCAGGTGCCGGTAGACCGCCGCCGCGGTGAGCTGGGCGGTGGAGCCGGGCGTCAGGGTCAGGGAGGAGAGGGCCGTACCGGCAGAGGAGCGGATGGTCAGGCTGTCCGGCTCCGCCACGGCGTAGACCTCCGTGCTGCCGCTGCGGCCGCCGCCGCTGGCGGTGACGGTCACGGTGCCGCCCCGCTCAGGGGTGGTGAGGGTGTCGCCTGTCACCGTGCCCCGGTCGGCGGAGAGGCTGTAGCTGCGCTCCAGGGGGAAGTAGCGGGTGTCCACGCCGCTGACCGTCAGCTCCACCCGGCTGCCCGCCAGCACATACCGGTGGTCCGGCCGGAGATAGAAGTGGGACAGGCGGCCGGAGGGGGACCCATCCGCCACCAGAAACAGCTGGTTGGAGACCGCCCGCTCCCCTCCCTCCGAGGGGACGTTCGTAAGAGCGGCCGACGTGGCGTCCGGCGCGGTGACGGTCAGGGTGGTGGAGCCGCCGCCGTCCAGGCACAGCGCCGTGTCGCAGCCCAGCTCCGCCAGCCGCTCCGCCACTTGGGTCATGGTGGCGCCGATGGAGTGGCCGCTCTTGCGGCCGTCGATGGTGTAGAAGATCAGCGTGCCGTCGCTCCGGCGGCCCACGGCGGTGCGGGGGTTGGCGCCGGAGGGCAGGGAGGGGTTCACTGCCCCGTTTTCCAGCAGGGAGTACAGGGCGCCCACGGCGTAGTCTGCCTCCTCCCAGGCCGGGTCGGCGGCGGAGACGGTGACGGTGATCTCGCTGCCCAGGGGGAGGTTCCGCAGGGCGTCCACATAGTAGGTCCCGGACTGGCCGTTGGCGGAGAGGACCATCTCGTCCGGCCCCACGGCGGTGGGGCCCTCCGCCTCCACCACCCGCCGGGCGATCAGCGTCACCGTGCTCCCCACGGCCAGTTGTCCGTCCTCGACGGAGCACACCACGTCCACTCCACTCTGGGTGTTGCCGGTGGTGTGGGCGGCGTTGAAATCGTATGTATAGAGGTAGATGCCGCCGGTCTGGCGGGCCTTGTTCACGCCGGCAATGGGGCGGAGGAGCTCTGTCCCGTCGCCGAAATCGTCATACACGGCGTAGCCCAGGTCGGCGCTCACGCGCAGGGCCGGCTTTCCCATGAGGGCGGTGCCGTCGGAGCGGAAGCCGATGGCGTAATAGCCGCCGTCGCTGCTGCGCAGCTGCCCCTCGGTAATGACGATGCCCACCGGCAGGCCGTTTCCGGTGTTGTAAAAGTCGCCGTTGATGCCGGCCACCACCCGGTAGCCCGCCTCCTCCAGGTCCGCCGCGGCGGCGGAGAGGGTGGAGCGGTCGGTGAGAACGCTGCCGTAGGTGACGATGGGGGTCACATCCCGGTTGGGGATATAGGTGATGAGGTTCTCCGTGCGCAGGTCGGAGTTGGCTGTGCTCCAGAAGACGTTGGTGGCCAGGGTGGTCTCCTCGTGCAGAAGGGTCTCCTCCTCGGTCAGATCGTCCCCCAGGGCCTCCGACGCGGCGCAGGGCGCGGCCAGGGCGGCCGACAGCGACAGCGCCAGCAGCAGGGACAGGGCGGTTCGGAACGGTTTTTTCATGCTTTTCCTCCATAGGTTCAGGGCGGGTGTTTGCCCCTATAGACTACCACAAGGCCGGCAAAAAGTAAACGGCCGGACAAAAGTTCTTTTCCGCTGCTCCCGCTTGACAAACCCCGCCCACAGCGGCTATAATAGCCGTGGCCGCAGGACAATCGAATACAGGGGTGCTGGGAGGTTCCCGGCTGAGATGAAGGCAAGCCCGCCTTCGGACCCTTGAACCTGATCCGGATAATGCCGGCGTAGGAAGGAAACGGGAGCCGTTTCTCCATACCGCAGACATCTTCGGATGTGCTGCGGTACATTGTTTTTGGAGGAACGAACCATGCAAACCAAATCTCATCTGCGCACCCGGATGCTCTGCGAGGGGGCCATCATGGTGGCCCTGGCCCAGGTCCTCAGCTACGTGAAGCTGGCCGAGGCCCCCAACGGCGGGTCCATCACCCCCGCCATGCTGCCCATTTTGCTCTTTGCCGTCCGCTGGGGGCTGCGGCCGGGGCTTTTGGCCGGTTTTCTCTTCGGCCTTTTGCAGCTGATCTTTGACAGCGCCTACGCCTGGGGCTGGCAGTCCATGCTGCTGGACTATCTGGCGGCCTTCACGCCCCTGGGCCTGGCGGGGTTGTTCAAGGGGAAGAAATGGGGCATTTTCGCGGGCACCGTGGTGGGGTGCCTGGGGCGCTTCGTCATCCACTACATCAGCGGCGTCACCATCTACAGGATCGTGGCTCCCACGGAGTTTCTCAACACCACCTACTCCAGCCCCGCCCTCTACTCCCTGGTGTACAACGGCTCCTACATGCTGCCCAACGCTCTCATTGCCCTGGTGCTCGCCGCTGTGCTGTACCGGCCTATGGGCAAATATCTCCTGGGCGAGGACATCAAGTAACCGTTTTACCCCTCTTCCGGGCCGTCCCGGGGTGCTTTGGCCGCCCCGGGGCGGCCCGCGTCTTGGGTCGATTTGTGGAAAATGGCGGGAAATTTGGCAGAATTGGTGAATTTGAGCCTGATTTCTTAGTGCTTTTATGTATTGATTTCCGAAATTCTTCCCACTATAATAATACCGTTGATTTAGGCTAATCGATTAACTGTGGACAGCTGCCGGTGCATTTGTCTTTCGGGCAGCGCCGAGAAAACGGAGGAATGTAAAACATGAGCAAAAAGTACTGCTACCTCTTCACCGAGGGCAACGCCAACATGCGGGAGCTGCTGGGCGGCAAGGGCGCGAACCTGGCCGAGATGACCAACATCGGCCTGCCGGTGCCCCAGGGCTTCACCATCACCACCGAGGCCTGCACTCAGTATTATGAGGACGGCGAGAAGATCAACGACGCCATTTCCGCCGAGATCATGGACTACATCAAGAAGATGGAGGGCATCACCGGCAAGAAGTTCGGCGACGAGGAGAACCCCCTGCTGGTCTCCGTCCGCTCCGGCGCCCGGGCCTCCATGCCCGGCATGATGGACACCATTTTGAACCTGGGCCTCAACGAGACCGTGGTGGAGGTGCTGGCCAAGAAGTCCGGCAACCCCCGCTGGGCGTGGGACTGCTATCGCCGCTTCATCCAGATGTACTCCGACGTGGTGATGGAGGTAGGCAAGAAGTACTTTGAGCAGCTCATCGACGAGATGAAGGAGCGCAAGGGCGTCACCCAGGACGTGGAGCTCACCGCCGAGGATCTCAAGGAGCTGGCCGGCGCCTTCAAGGCTGAGTACAAGGCCAAGATCGGCGTGGACTTCCCCTCCGACCCCACCGAGCAGCTCATGGGCGCGGTGAAGGCCGTGTTCCGCTCTTGGGACAATCCCCGGGCCAATGTGTACCGCCGGGATAACGACATCCCCTACTCCTGGGGTACCGCCGTCAATGTCCAGTCCATGGCCTTCGGCAACATGGGCGACGACTGCGGCACCGGCGTGGCCTTTACCCGCAACCCCGCCACCGGCGAGAAGAAGCTCTTCGGCGAGTTTTTGACCAACGCCCAGGGTGAGGACGTGGTGGCCGGCGTGCGCACCCCCATGCCCATCAGCCAGATGGCGGAGAAGTTCCCTGAGGCCTTTGCCCAGTTCCAGACCGTGTGCAAGACGTTGGAGGATCACTACCGCGACATGCAGGACATGGAGTTCACCGTGGAGCACGGCAAGCTCTACATGCTCCAGACCCGCAACGGCAAGCGCACCCCCGCCGCCGCGCTGAAGATCGCCTGCGACCTGGTGGACGAGGGCATGATCGACGAGAAGAAGGCCGTGGCCATGATCGACCCCCGGTCTCTGGACACCCTGCTCCATCCCCAGTTTGACGCCGTGGCCCTGAAGAAGAGCGAGGCCATCGGCAAGGCGCTGGGCGCCTCTCCCGGCGCCGCCGCCGGCAAGATCGTCTTCTCCGCCGAGGACGCCAAGGAGTGGGCGGCCCGGGGCGAGAAGGTGGTGCTGGTGCGCCTGGAGACCTCTCCCGAGGACATCGAGGGCATGAAGGCCGCCCAGGGCATCCTGACCGTGCGGGGCGGCATGACCTCTCACGCCGCCGTGGTGGCCCGGGGCATGGGCAAGTGCTGCGTGTCCGGCTGCGGCGACATCAAGATGGACGAGGACAACAAGAAGTTCGAGCTGGCCGGCAAGACCTATCACGAGGGCGACTGGCTCTCTCTGGACGGCTCCACCGGCAGCATCTATGACGGCGCCATCCCCACGGTGGACGCCTCCATCGGCGGCGAGTTCGGCCGCGTGATGGGCTGGGCGGACCAGGCCCGCCGCCTCCGGGTGCGCACCAATGCCGACACGCCCCACGACGCCGCCCAGGCCCGGAAGTTCGGCGCGGAGGGCATCGGCCTTTGCCGCACGGAGCACATGTTCTTCGACGAGGACCGCATCCCCGCCATCCGGCAGATGATCTGCTCCGACACCGTGGAGCAGCGGGAGAAGGCTCTGGCCAAGCTGGAGCCCATGCAGCAGGGCGACTTTGAGGGCATCTACGAGGCCATGGAGGGCTGCCCCGTCACCATCCGCTTCCTGGATCCCCCGCTGCACGAGTTCGTGCCCACGGAGGAGGCCGACATCGAGAAGCTGGCCCGGGATATGGGCAAGAGCGTGGCCGACATCAAGGCCATCATCGCCTCCCTCCACGAGTTCAACCCCATGATGGGCCATCGCGGCTGCCGCCTGGCCGTCACCTATCCGGAGATCGCCGCCATGCAGACCCGGGCCGTCATCAAGGCCGCCCTGGCCGTTCAGGCCCGGCATCCCGAGTGGACCATGGTGCCTGAGATCATGATCCCCCTGGTGGGCGAGGTCAAGGAGCTCAAGTACGTCAAGGGCGTGGTGGTGAAGACCGCCGACGAGATCATCAAGGCCGCCGGCTCCGACATGAAGTACCTGGTGGGCACCATGATCGAGATCCCCCGCGCCGCCCTGACGGCGGACGCCATTGCCAAGGAGGCGGACTTCTTCTCCTTCGGCACCAACGACCTGACCCAGATGACCTTCGGCTTCAGCCGGGACGACGCGGGCAAGTTCCTGGGCGCCTACTACGACAAGAAGATCTACGAGAACGACCCCTTCGCCAAGTTGGACCAGACTGGCGTGGGCAAGCTGGTGGAGATGGCCGCCAAGCTGGGCCGCGCCGCCAATCCTGAGCTGCACCTGGGCATCTGCGGCGAGCACGGCGGCGACCCCTCCAGCGTGGAGTTCTGCCACCGGGTGGGCCTGGACTATGTGTCCTGCTCTCCCTTCCGGGTGCCCATCGCCCGCCTTGCCGCCGCTCAGGCTGCCATCAAGGACTGAGCATCGAAAGGCCGGCCGGAAGCGCCGCCAAACCAATATCAAAAGGGAGGTCCGTCCCACAGGGGACGGACCTCCCTTTGCGCGATCAGGGCACAGGCGCCCGGGCCGCCGGATGAGTTGTCGGGCGTCCTTCCGCCCCCGGCGTTCACAGGGCGGTGCCCCGCCGGGGGAGGGACAGGGCGGACAGGTCTGCCCCCTCCAGCGACAGCAGCCGCCGCTTCTTCTCAACGCCGCCGGCGTACCCCGTCAGGCTTCCGTCGGCCCCCACGACCCGGTGGCAGGGGATGAGGAGGGAGATGGGGTTGCGGCCCACCGCGCCGCCCACCGCCTGGGCGGACATGCGGGAAAGGCCCAGCTGTCCGGCCACCGCCCGCCCGACCTCCCCGTAGGTCCGGGTCTCTCCGCGGGGGATGGTCAGCAGGACCTGCCACACGGCCCGGCGGAAGGCCGTCCCTTTTGGGGCGAGCTTCGGCGTGAAGGCAGGCGCCCGGCCGGCGAAATACGTGTCCAGCCAGCGCTTGGCCGCGTCGAACACGGGGAGGGCCGCCTCCCGGTGGCCCGGGGAGAGGGTGGCGGCGAAATACTTCTGGCCGTCGAACCACAGCCCGGTCAGGCTCTCGCCGTCGCTTGCCAGGGTGATGGCGCCCAGGGGCGAGGTATAGTGGTGGGTGTACTCCATGGGGACCTCCGTTTCTGCGGCCCCGCCTCATTGGGCGGCGGGGCCGCGTTTTGCGTTTATGATACCACAAATTTTCCGGGCGCGCAGCGCCCGGCGGTGCGGAAAGGCCGCACCGCGCCCACGGGCGCCAAAATTTGATGGTTCCAGACAACGCAAAGTTTTTGCTCCGCAAAAACCGCGCTGTGCGCGTTCCATGCGGCGATGCCGCATGGTTTGCGTTTATGATACCACACATTCCCCGCTTTTGCACGTCCCGTGCGGCCAGAGCCCCGCCTTGCAATGGGCGGCAAAACGCGCTACACTGGTGGAAAGCGGCGGCCCTGCCGGCCGCCGGAAAGGAGCCCTGCCATGCCACAAGACCGCCGCCCCCTGGGGCTGTATCTCCACGTCCCCTTCTGCCGCAGCAAATGCGTCTACTGCGACTTTTACTCCCTGGCGGGCCGGGAGGGACAGATGGACGACTATGCGGACGCCCTGTGCGCCCACCTGACGGAAATGGCCGCCTTTGCCGGCGGATACCGGGTGGACACGGTGTATTTTGGCGGCGGCACCCCCAGCCTCCTGGGGGAGAAGCGGCTGCTGGCCATCTGGAAGGTCATTCAGCGGCGCTACTGCCTGGACCGGGACGCGGAGGTGACGCTGGAGGCCAACCCCGACTCCGCCGGGGACCGGCGTGCCATGAGTCGCCTGCGCCGGGCGGGGTTCAACCGCATCTCTCTGGGGATGCAGTCCGCGGACGATGAGGAGCTGCGCACCATCGGCCGCATCCACACCTGGGACCAGACCCGCGCCGCCGTGGAGGCCGTCCGCGCCGCCGGGTTCGACAATCTCTCCCTGGACCTGATCTACGGCCTGCCCCGCCAGACCATGGACCGCTGGAAGAAAAACGTGGATGCCGCCTGCTCCCTCGCGCCGGAGCACCTGTCCTGTTACGGGCTCAAGGTGGAGGAGGGGACCCCCCTCTTTGCCCGCCAGGCGGAGGCGGCCCTTCCGGGGGACGAGGAGCAGGCGGACGACTACCTCTGGATGGTGGAGGAGCTGGAGCGCCGGGGCTACCGGCAGTACGAGATCTCCAACTTCGCCCGGCCCGGCCGGGAGTCCCGCCACAATCTCAAGTACTGGACCCTGCAGGAGTACCTGGGCTTCGGCCCCGGCGCCCACTCGGACGTTGGCGGCGTCCGCTGTGCCTACGGCCGGGATCTGGAGGGGTATCTCCGCGGCGTGCGCACCCACACCCTGACCTTTTCCCAGCAGGACCGCATCCCCCCGGAGGACCGGGACACGGAGTGGATCATGCTGGGGCTGCGGACTGCCCGGGGACTGGACCCGGCGGAGTATGAGCGCCGCTTCCGGCGGCGGTTCGCCCCCTTTGAGCCGTTCTTCCGGACCTGCGCCGCCGCGGGCTACGCCCTGTGGGAGGAGGGCCGCTGGCGCCTGACGCCCCGGGGCTTTCTGGTCTCCAACCAGATCATCGGGGAGCTGCTGGACCGCCTGGGGGAGGAGAAGCGGCGCCGGGCAGAGGCGTCAGACCGGGTCGATCACCGCTTCCCTCCGGAGGACCGCCGCTGACCCGCCGTCCCCGCTTTCGGAAAACAAAGAAGCCCCCGGCGCCGGACCATCGGTCCGGCGCCGGGGGCTTTTCACACGCGATCGGTTCATTTTCCCTGGGCGCGGAGGCGCAGCTGCTCTTCCGTGACGGCGTAGGCCGCCTCGGCCCAATCGTCCCGGGGCAGGGGGGCCGGCGAGCCCCGTCGGTCCAGAATGGCGGCGGCCACCGCCTCCAGCAGCCGGGGATTTTTCACCAACAGGGGGCCCGTCAGCTCCGAGGCGAACACATTGCCCCGGTGAAAGCCCTCCGGCCCTCGCTCCGCCTCGTTGCCAAAGCCCATGGAGAGGGAGGTGAGAAGGGGCGTTGTCACCCCGGAGATCCGGGCGCACTTGTTCATAAAGCCCACAATAGGGTCGTCAAAGAGGTCCGTTTTCCCGTACACGTCCTCCACGAACCGCCTGCGGCCCTGAACGGAGGTGAAGTCCCCCAGGGCGATGCCGTCGTACACCGTGCCCTCCGCGTCGGTGACGGAAGCGCCCAGCAGCTCCATGGCGGTGCCGGCGAAGACCATGGCGCACCCGTCCTCCGCTGCCCGGCGCACGTCGCCGCCGAAGCGGGCAAAGTCCGCCAGGGCGAACTTCTGCCGCCGCTCCGTGCCGGCCCCCATATAGAGAAAGTCGGCGCCGGAGAGGTCCGCCGCCTCTCCCGGCAAAACGGCCTCCACCGTGACCCGGTGGCCCAGCTGCTCCAGGGCCCGGCGCAGCACCAGGAGGTTCGCATAGCTCCCGTACAGGTTCATGAGATCGGGATAAAAGTGGAAAAATCGCAGTTCCATGTCTCACGCCTCCCTTTCCGTCAGGCTCAGGAGCTTGTCCCGGTCGGAAAAGCACGTCACCACGAACAGCTCCCCCGTTCCGGAGGTCTTCAGCCGCTCCGCCGCGTCGGTGATGTCCGGCACCACCCGCCACTTCTCCCGCGGCAGGGCCGAGAAGGAGAACCGCTCCGCAAGGTCGTTGCAGTACCGGCCGGAGAGGACCACCTCCTCCACGGTGTCGGTATTGAGAAGGTCAAAGTCGATGTCCCACAGCCAGCTGGTCTCGCTGGTGAAATACTTCCGGCTCACCGCGTCCACGATGACCAGCACCCCGCAGGGCTGCTTCCGGGCGGCAATGTAGCGGAGGTTGGTGTCGTAGGCGATGGAGTTTTCATGCTTGCTGGTGAGGAGCGTCCCGTGGCGCCCGCCCAGGCGGAAGGTCTGCATCCGCCCGTTCAGCAGCACATAGCCCCCCAGGACCTCCGCGGCCCGGCCGCCCTCCACACCGCAGCGGCGGCAGACGGACCAGGCCGCCAGGATGTTGTACACATTGTAGATGCTGCGAAAGGCCAGGGGCACGGTGTACGTCCCGTCCAGCGTCAGGGAGCCGCCGTCCAGGTCCAGAGCGGTGACGGCGTAGTTTGGCTCATGGCGGCGGTGGCCGCAGCGGGAGCAGCGGTAGTCGCCGATGTGGTTGTAGTGCACGAAGCCGTAGGTCATGGCCCCGCCGCACACCGGGCAGTACGTCCCGTCCCGGTAGGCGCCGGTGGGGCCGTCCAGAGAGATGGCGGAGAGCTCCAGACCGAACCAGGTCACCTGTTCCCGTCCCCGGCCGAAGCAGGAGGAGAGAGGGTCGTCGGCGTTGAGGATCAGCTCCGTCTCCGGCGGGAGGGCGGGGAGGATGGCGTCATACACCCACTCGGGGTGGCCGTTGCGGGTGAGCTGGTCCCGGTACAGGTTGGTGATGACGAAGTGGGTGGGGTGGAAGAAGCGGAAGGTGTGGGCGGCGTACCGCTCGTCCGACTCGATGAGCAGCACGTCGGCGTCCACCCGGCCGGAGAGGCCGGCGTGGGTCAGGATCAGGGTGGTCACGCCCTCGATCTGGTTGGAGCCCTCCTTGTTGTAGATCACCCGCCGTCCGTCGGCGCGGAGGATGGCGGCGATCATCTCCACCGTGGAGGTCTTGCCGTTGGAGCCGGTGACGGCGATGACCGTGGGCGGCAGCTGCACCCGGCCCAGAATGTCCGGGCAGATGCGCAGCGCCGCCTTGCCGGGGAGGCTGCTGCCCTTGCCCACCAGCTTGCCTACGAACCGTCCCAGCTTGCACACCAGGATCGCAAGTACTTTTCTCAATGGGATCCCTCTCTCTTTTGTGGTATCCGCCCCTCCGGCGGGGCGGGCGCTTCGCGCCGCCCATGACGGCGCGGCAGGGGTCTTGCGGCATCGGAGCGGCCGTGAGCCTCACCGCTCCAGCCACACCATCAGCGCTGTCAGGTCCGCCGGGGACACGCCGGAGATGCGCCCCGCCTGCCCCAGGTCCCGGGGCCGGACGGCGGAGAGCTTTTCCCGGGCCTCCAGCCGAAGTCCCTGGATGGCGCCATAGTCCAGATCCGGCGGCAGGAGGCGGGACTCCATGCGGCGAAACTCCTCCACCTGGCGGGCCTGCCGGCGGATATACCCCTCGTACTTGACGGAGATCTCCACCTGCTCGCAGACGTCCGTCGGCAGGGCGGGCCGGTCCGGGTCGAAGGGGGCCAGGTCGCCGTAGTGGATCTGGGGCCGGCGCAGCAGGGATAAAAGGGAGCAGCCGTCGGCGGCGTCCGCCGTACCCCGGCCGGTCAAAAAGGCCGCGAGCTCCGGCGACGGGGCCACCCCCGTGTGGGCGAGGCGGCGCCGCTCCGCCTCCACCGCCCGGTACTTCTCCTCCACCGCCGCCAGCCGCTCCCCGGACACCAGGCCGATCTCGAAGCCCCGGCGGGTCAGGCGGGCGTCGGCGTTGTCCTGTCGGAGGAGGAGGCGGTACTCGCTGCGGGAGGTCATGATGCGGTAGGGCTCGCCCGTGCCCTTGGTCACCAGGTCGTCGATGAGGGTGCCGATGTAGCTCTCCGACCGGGAGAGGACGAAGGGCCCCTCCCCCCGGAGCTTCCGGGCGGCGTTGACCCCCGCCACGAAGCCCTGGACGGCGGCCTCCTCATAGCCGGAGGAGCCGTTGAACTGCCCCGCGCCGTATAGCCCCGGCACGGCTTTCACCTCCAGCGTGGGGAACAGGGCCAGGGGGTCCACGCAGTCGTACTCGATGGCGTAGGCCGGGCGGGTCATCCGGGCATGGCGCAGGCCCGGCACACTGTGGAGCATTTGCAGCTGCACCTCCTCCGGCATGGAGGAGGAGAAGCCCTGGATGTACAGCTCCTCGGTGTGAAGGCCCATGGGCTCCACAAAGAGCTGGTGGCGCTCCTTATCCGGGAAGCGGACGATCTTGGTCTCAAAGGAGGGGCAGTACCGGGGCCCCACGCCCTCGATGACGCCGGAGTACATGGGGGCGCGGTGGAGATTTTCCTCCACGATGCGCTTCGTCTCCGCCGTGGTCCAGGTGAGGTAGCACACCGCCCGGTTCTCCGGCGGCGACGTGGTAGCATAGGAAAAGGGCACCGGCGTCTTATCGCCGTACTGGATCTCCATTTCGGAAAAATCCACCGTCCGGGCGTTGACCCGGGGAGGCGTGCCGGTCTTGAAGCGGCGAAGGGGCAGGCCCAGGGCGCGCAGCGACGCGGTCAGCCGGGCGGCGGCGTGCATCCCGTCGGGCCCGGAGTCTTCCACCCACTGGCCCACGATGGTCCGCCCCGCAAGGTAGGTGCCGGTGGCCAGGATCACCGCCCGGGCGGAGAACACCGCCCCGGTGGCCAGGGTCAGGGCGAAGCCCTCCCCCTCCCGGCGAAGGTCCACCACCTCTCCCTGGCGGAGAGTCAGATGCGCCTGCCGCTCCAGCGTCCACTTCATCCGCTCCTGATAGGCCCGGCGGTCCGCCTGGGCCCGGAGGCTCCACACGGCGGGGCCCTTGCCCCGGTTCAGCAGCCGGTACTGGATGCAGCACGCGTCGGCCGCCCGGGCCATCTCGCCGCCCAGGGCGTCCAGCTCCCGGACCAGGTGGCCCTTGCCGGTGCCGCCGATGGCGGGGTTGCAGGGCATGTTGCCCACGGCGTCCAGATTGATGGTGAACACCGCCGTCTCCGCTCCCAGCCGGGCGGCGGCCAGGGCCGCCTCGATGCCGGCGTGGCCGGCGCCGATGACCGCAATCTCAAATTGTCCTGCGCGAAAGGTCTCCATGGTGCATATCCCCCATGTCGGTCATTCCCGGTGCAGCGTGACCACCGCCACCTCCGGCCGGTTGAACACGCGCACGGTCTTTCCGGAGTTCCCCAGCCCCCGGGTGACGAACAGCGTGGAGCCGTTCTTCTCATACAGCCCCGCCGTATAGGAGGGGAAGAAGGTCCGGTTGGTGGAGAGCAGCCCGTCCGTAAAGGGCAGGCGGATGACGCCGCCGTGGCCGTGGCCAGAGAGGACCAGGTCCGCTCCCAGCAGGCTGTACTGCCCCGCAAAGCGGTCGTTCCGGTGGGCCAGCAGCAGCCAGAAGCCGTCCGGCGCCGCCGCCTCCACCTCCGCCGCCAGGGCCTCCGGCGTCTTTTGGTCGGCGTAGCCGTTGGGGTCGTCGATGCCGGCGAGGAGCAGGGTGTCTCCGCCCCGCTCCAGCGGTACATACCGGTTATCCAGCACTGTGACGCCGCAGTCCGTCAGCTCCGCCTTCAGCTCCGGCACGGAGCCGATGGCCCACTCGTGGTTTCCGGTCACATAATAGGTGGGGGCGATGGCACAGAGCCCCTCCGCCACGGCGGTGGGGTAGAGGGGCGTGGGGCCCCGGTATCGGTCCTCCAGGTCTCCCAGCAAGAAGATGAGCTCCGGCTCCTGGGCCGCCACCGTCTGGAAAAGGCGCTGGTTGTCCTCCCCAAAGACGGCGCCGTGCAGGTCGCTGAGCACCACGATGCGGCAGCCGTCAAAGCCCGGCGGAAGGTCGGGGAAGGCGGGGTCGAAGGTCGTGACCTGGAGAGCGGTGTTGTCCCACCGGAGGAACAGCGCCAGGGCGAGGACGAGCAGCAGCGCCGCCAGGACGGGGTGGCGGCGGCGAGGGTGATTTCCCATAGGGCCTCCTGAAACGCCGCGTGGGGCGGCGAGGGTGTTCGGTCGGTACGCCGGGCGCACCGCGCCGCAGGCTGTAACTTTAATAGTATACCACACCCCCTGCCTTCTGGCGAGAGGGGAAACGGGAAATTTTTCAAATAGAGCTGTCAAATTGCACAAATATTCCGGATTTATCTTGTGTGATTCGTCAAAGGTTGACCTTGCACTTTTTTGTAAAAGGTGTATACTAAACATAGATTTTACGAGAGGAGGTGCTGAGCATGAATCTGATGGCCCTTTTGATGGACGATGTGGATGATCTGATCTTCCTGGACGATGTGCGTATGAACAGCGACCGCTGAGAGAAAACCCCACTTATCGAGATGAGACCTACGCCGAAAGGCGTAGATTTTTTCTTTTTCGGGAGCGCTTGCTCCCGCAGCGAAGGGCGATGCACTCCGTGTCCGTGCCTATGGGGACGCCATGCAAAAACCTCCACGCAAAAAGGCGAGCGGGCACGCAAAATTTGCACCGTCGGCCCGGTCGGGGCCGGAGGAGGCCCGTCTCTTTGACAAACGTTTCACATAATTTGCGTGTTTTCACGCAAAAATATAAGCAAACTTTACGCAAAAAACAGAAAAATGACGGTATTTTCCGGGTGTTTTTGGCCAAAAGGTAAAATTTACAACGTTTGCGTAGAAAAAAACGAAATTATTACTTGCAAAAACGTTCACATGTGCTACAATAGGGAAGTCACCAAAAACGAAACCAAGAGAATCGAGGAGTGGAAAACATGGATAATCTGTTCTGGATCGGTTTTGTGGGTGCGATCATTGCCGGTCTCTTTGCCGTCACCCAGGCAAAGAAGGTCATGACGTACTCCGAGGGCACCGAGAGAATGCAGAAGATCGCAGCGAACATTCGCGCCGGCGCGAATGCTTACCTGAGGCAGCAGTATACCACTGTCTTCAAGGTATTCGTTGTGGTCTTTGTCGTTCTTCTGGTCATCGCGTTCGCTTCCGGCGGCAAAATGCTGTCGAAGTACACCCCCTTCGCCTTTGTCACCGGCGGCATCTTCTCCATGCTGGCCGGCTTCATCGGCATGAAGATCGCAACCAACTCCAACGCCCGCACCGCGCAGGCGGCCTCCGAGAGCCTGAACAAGGGCCTGCGGGTGGCTTTCTCCTCCGGCTCCGTCATGGGCTTCACCGTGGTGGGCCTGGGCATGCTGGACATCACCATGTGGTTCTTCCTTCTGCGCTATGTCTTCGGCCTCGATGATCCCGTGGCCCTGGGCAACATCATGGTCATGAACGGCATGGGCGCCTCCTTCATGGCGCTGTTCGCCCGTGTGGGCGGCGGTATCTACACCACGGCCGCTGACGTGGGCGCCGACCTGGTTGGTAAGGTCGAGGCCGGTATCCCCGAGGATGACCC
>JAFUGI010000025.1 GCA_017469475.1 Oscillibacter sp.
AATCGGTGGGCATCAGCTTGCCCTCGCGCTGCTCGCAGAACACCCATACATCCTTGAAAGCAGCAATATCCGCACTGTTGAAATTAGACATATTCGTTTATCCCCTTTCTCAGATGATGTGCTTGGACACCAGGATGTTCGCAAGCTCCTCGCAGGTCTCCTTGCCGCTGCCCTCCAGCATCACGCCGACGCCCTTCTGGGGAGGCGTGAAGCTCTTGAAGATGTTGGTGGGAGAGCCCTTGAGGCCGATGGTAGAGGCGTCGATCAGGGGATCGTCCTTCAGGGCCTCATAGTCGAAGGTATCCAGGGGCTTCTCATAGGCGCCCAGGATGCCGCCGATGCTCATGTAACGGGGGTTGTTCAGCTCCTTGATGCAGGTGAGGAGGCAGGGGGTCTGGACCTTGATGGTCATGTAGCCATCCTCCAGCATCCGCTGCACGGTCACGGTGTCGCCGTCCTTTTTGATGTCGGCGGCATAGGTCACCTGGGGCAATCCCAGCTTCTCAGCGATCTGGGGACGCACCTGGGCGGTGTCGCCGTCGATGGCCTGGCGGCCGCACATGACGATGTCATCCTTCTCCACGCCGATCTTGTTGATGGCCGCGGCCAGGATCTGAGAGGTGGCGTAGGTATCGGAGCCGCCGAACTCACGGGCGGAGACCAGAACCGCCTCGTCGGCGCCCATGGCCAGAGCCTCACGCAGCATGCCGGCGGCGGGGGCGGGACCCATGGTGACCACGATGACCTTGCAGCCGGTGGCGTCCTTCACCTTCAGGGCGGCCTCCAGGGCGTTCATGTCGTCGGGGTTGGTGATGGTCTGCATGGAAGCGCGGTTCAGGGTGCCGTCGGGATTGACGGCCACCTTGCCGGAGGTATCGGGCACCTGCTTAATGGAAACAATAACTTTCATGTTCGTTCTTCCTCCTATCACTTACAGGCCCATGTTGGCGGAGATGACGATGCGCTGGACCTCGGACGTGCCCTCGTAGATCTCGGTGATTTTGGCGTCGCGCATCATGCGCTCCATGGGATAGTCCTTGGTGTAGCCATAGCCGCCGAACATCTGCAGCGCCTTGGTGGTGGTCTTCATGGCGTGCTCGGAGCAGAAGAGCTTGGCCATGGCGGCCTCCTTGGTGTAGCGCACGCCCTGTCCCTTCATGACGGCGGCCTGATAGGTCAGCAGGCGGCCGGCCTCGCAGCCCAGCTCCATGTCCGCGAAGGTGAACTGGGTGTTCTGGAACTTGCTGATGGGCTTGCCGAACTGGACGCGGCCCTTGGTGTACTCCTTGGCCTCGGCCAGGGCGCCCTCGGCGATGCCCAGAGCCTGCGCGGCGATGCCGATACGGCCGCCGTCCAGGGTCTGCATGGCGATGGAGAAGCCCTTGCCCTCGCGGCCCAGCAGGTTCTCCTTGGGCACGATGCAATCGGTGAACACGATCTCAGCGGTGGGAGAGCCGTGGAGGCCCATCTTCTCCTCGTGCTTGCCCACAGAGAAGCCGGGGAAGCTGCTCTCCACGATGAAGGCGGAGATGCCCTTGGTCCCCTTGGACTTGTCGGTCATGGCGAAGACCACGAACACGTCGGCAACGTAACCATTGGTGATGAAGATCTTGGAGCCGTTCATCACGTAGTGGTCGCCCTCCAGCTTGGCCTCGGTCTGGCCCTTGGAGGCGTCGGAGCCGGCGTTGGGCTCGGTCAGGCAGAAGGCGCCGACCTTGTGGCCGGTGGTCAGCATGGGCAGATACTTCTTCTTCTGCTCCTCCGTGCCGTGGGTGAGGATGGGGTCGCAGCAAAGGCCGTTGTGGGTGGCCACGATGTCGCCAGTGGAGGCGCACTGCTTGCTCAGCTCCTCGATGCAGATGGCGCTGGCCAGGGGATCGGCGCCGGCGCCGCCATACTCCTTGGGAACGCAGAGGCCCATGACGCCCAGGTCGAACAGCTTCTCGATGTTCTCACGGGGGTACTTGGTCTCCTTGTCGGTCTCAGCGGCGATGGGCTTGACTTCGTTTTCGGTGAAGTCGGCCATCATCTTCCGGATGAGCTGATGTTCACGGCTCAGATTGAAATCCATGATGTTCTCTCCTTATATCAAAATTTGGAAAATCCTTGGGTCAGCCCCCGCCCCTCTCCGGCGAGCCGGAGAAGGGCGCAGGCGGGGTCCACGTCATCAGGCGGCGGCTTTGGCCGTCAGTCCTGGATGCCGGCGATGTCCTTGGCCAGCTGCTTCTTGCCCTGGATGTTGCCCTGGCGGGCGATCATGATGCGCTGGGCCTGGGGAGAGCCGGCGCCGTGCATGGACTCGGTGCGGTATCCAACGGCCGCCGCGCCCAGGCACAGGTTCTCGATGAAGCGCATGATCCGCTGCCGGTTCTCCGTGCTGACGCCTTCCCGGCCCACGAAGAACTTGTTGCAGATCTCACCGATGGTCTCGCCGTTCCGGCCCACCACCGTGTCGGAGTGGAAGTCCTTCTGAGACGGCATGGTCACCACCAGTCCGCCGGCAATGTCCTCCGCCAGACGCACGATCTCGTAGGGGAAGCGGGTCACGTTCTGCTTGCACACATTGGCCAGCAGCAGATCGATCTGGTAGTTGCCCGCCTTGGTCTTGAAGCCCTGGGCGGAGCAGGCGATGCCGCAGCAGAACAGCGTCTCATTCAGGTGGGTCATCTCAATGAGCTTATCCTTCACCGCGCTGGCCTTCTCCACGCCGTTGTACTCGGCGGCCAGGGCCGCCGCGCCGATCAGCGTGTCGCCTACGCCCACCTTGCACCCGCCGTAGCTCTGGCGGTGATACCCGGCGAACCGCTCCACGATCATGCCCGCGAACTCATATTCCCCGTTCAGGAAGATGTACTCGTTGGGGATGAACACGTGGTCCAGCACCACCAGCGCCTCCTGCCCGCCGAACTTGGCGTTGCCCACGTCGATGGAGGCGTCCTCCTCCAGCTTCCGGGTGTCGCAGGACTGCCGGCCGTAGATCATGTACATGCCCTCGGCGTCGGTGGGGCAGGCGAAAGAAACCGCCCAGTCCTTGTCCGCCTCGCCCATGGAGATGGTGGGCATGAAGATGTGCCAGTGGGAGTTGATGGACCCGGTCTGGTGGCACTTGGCGCCGCAGACCACGATGCCGTCCTCCCGGCGCTCCACCACGTGGACGTACATGTCCGGGTCCGCCTGCTGAGAGGGGGCCTTGGACCGGTCGCCCTTGGGGTCGGTCATGGCGCCGTCCACCGTCAGGTCGTTGTCCTGCACGAAGGTCAGGAACTTCTTGAAGTTCTCGTGGTAGTGGGTGCCGTACTTCTCGTCGATCTCAAAGGTGGTGGAGAAGACGGAGTTGAAGGCGTCCATGCCCACGCACCGCTGGAAGCAGCTGGCGGTCTTCTGGCCCAGCAGCCGCTGCATCTTCACCTTGTTCATCAGATCCTCGGTGGACTGGTGCAGGTGGGTGAAGCGGTTGATGGTGTGGCCCGTCAGGCTGGACTTCACCGTCATGAGGTCCGCGTACTGAGGGTCCTGGGCCAGGGCGTAGGTCATGGCCACGCAGTTGATAGAGGGGCGGATCATGGGGTGGTCCACCCAGTTGTCGATCTTCTCGCCGAACATGTACACGCGGGTGTTCAGCTTGCGCAAGCTCTCGATATACTCCTGTGCGCTCATCAATGCCATTTCTTGTTCCTCCTCACAGTTCTTGGGGGTCGTTTGCTCGTTCCGGGATCATTTACTCATTAGCAAGGCCCATCAGCTCGTCGCGGAAGATGCGCTCGTCCATGAGCTTCAGGTCCTCGGCGATCTTGGGCATGAACTCCATCTGATCCAGCACCTGGGTCTGGAGGTCGATGCCGGGGGCGATCTCAATGAGGGTCACGCCGTCGCTGCGCAGCTCGAACACGGCCCGCTCCGTGATGTACAGCACGGGCTGGTGCACCTTGTTGGCATAAGTGCCGGAGAAGGTGATGTGCTCCACCGCGTTGACGAACTTCTTCTTGGCGCCCTCCTGGGTGATGACCAGCTTGCCGTCCTGGCAGTCGGTCTTCAGGCCCTTGGCGGTGAAGGTGCCGCAGTAGACCACCTTCTTGGCGTTCTGGGTGATGTCGATAAAGCCGCCGGCGCCGGCAAGGCGGGTGCCGAACTTGGAGACGTTCAGATCGCCGTTGGGCGCGGTCTCCGCAAGGCCCAGGAAGGCAACATCCAGGCCGCCGCCCTGATAGAAGTCGAACTGGACGTTGTGGTCCAGGATGGCCATGGAGTTGGCGGCGCCGCCGAACTGGGTCCCGCCGTAGGGGACGCCGGCGATGCTGCCGGCCTCCACGGTCAGGGTCATCTTGTTGGAGATGCCCTCCTCGGCGGCCACGTTGGCGATCTTCTCCGGCGCGCCGGTGCCCAGGTTCACGATGGCGTCCTGGGGCAGCTCCATGGCGGCGCGGCGGGCGATGATCTTCTTGGCGTCCAGAGGGATGGAGGGGATGTCGTCCACGGGGATGCGGAACTCGCCGGAGAGGGCCCCGTCATAGGGCATGCCCAGGCACTGGTTGTTGTCCTCGGGAGAGCCCACCACGATGGCGTCCACATAGATGCCGGGGATCTTCACCAGCCGGGGGTCCAGCGTGCCGCCCTGGACGATCTTCTCCACCTGGACGATGACGATGCCGCCGGAGTTCTTGGTGGCCTGGGCCTGGGCGGTGACGTCCAGGGGGCCGATCTCCCGGTGGACGGTGCAGTTGCCGAACTCATCGGCGTAGGAGCCCCGGATCAGGCACACATTGATGGGGATGGGCTTGTAGAGAAGCCGCTCCTCCCCCTCGATGTTCACCAGCTTCACCAGGTCCTCCTTGGTGCACTCGTTGAGCTTGCCGCCGCCGTTGCGGGGGTCCACAAAGGTGTACAGGCCCACGTGGGTGATGGTGCCGATGTTGTGGGCCGCGATGTCGCGGTACATGTGGGTGATGACGCCCTGGGGCAGGTTATAGGCCTCCAGCTTGTTGGCCAGCGCCAGCTCGCCCAGCTTGGCCGCCCGGTCCCAGTGGCCGCCCACGACCCGCTTGCACATGCCCTCGTGGCCGAAATGGTCGCCGCCGGTGCCGTCCCGGTGGCCCTGTCCGGCCGCGAAGAACAGCGTCAGATCCCGGGGATGGCCGGTCTCCACGAACCGGGCCTCCAGGGCCTTGGTCAGCGCCTCGGGGCAGGCGCAGCTGACGAAGCCGCCGGTGGAAACGGTGTCCCCGTCCTTGACCAGCAGGGCCGCTTCCTCAGCGGAGATCACACGAACTTTCTTCATGTCTCGTCCCTCTTTCTTGCAGATTTGAGTGGTTGCTTACTTGTTCTGGAAGTTCTTTTCCTTGCGCTTTTCCAGGAAGGCGCCCATGCCCTCCTTCTGGTCGGCGGTAGCAAAGCACATGGCAAAGAGCTCGTTCTCCAGGGCGATGCCGTCGTCAATGTCCATCTGGAGGCCACGGTCGATGCAGGCCTTGGAGTACTTGACGGCGATGGGAGCGTTGGCAGTGAAGGACTTGGCCATGGCGAGAGCGCCCTCCATCAGGGCCTCGGGAGCATAGACCTCGTTGACAAGGCCAATGCGCTTGGCCTCCTCCGCGCCGATCATCTTTCCGGAGAAGATCAGCTCCTTGGCCTTGGCGGCGCCCACCCGGCGGGGCAGACGCTGGGTGCCGGAGAAGCCGGGGGTGATGCCCAGGCCCACCTCGGGCTGGCCGAACTTGGCGCCGCCCTTGCCGGCCTCATTGGGGAGCGCGGCCAGGATGATGTCGCAGCTCATGGCCAGCTCGCAGCCGCCGCCCAGGGCAAAGCCGTTCACCGCGGCGATGGTGGGGATCTCCAGCTTTTCGATGCGGCGCATGACGGCGCTGCCCCGCTGGCCCCACTTGCGGCCGCCAGCAATGTCCAGGGGATACTGCTCGCCGATGTCGGCGCCGGCCACGAAGGAGCGGCCCTCGCCGGTGATGATGAGAGCGCGGAGCGCGTCGTCCTTCTCGATCTCGGTGAGAAGCTGCTCCAGCTCGGAGATCACGGTGGAGTTCAAGGCATTCAGGGCTTCGGGACGATTGATGGTGGCAATGCCGATGCTGCCGTCCTTCTCGTAACGAATGGTCTGATACATATCAATTCCTCCTTGATAGATCGTTCGGGCCTGTACCGCCGGGCGGTATCGGACCCGGGGTGCATCCACGGGGATATTATAGCAAATAACATGCCAACTTTGCAAGCCACAACCTCTTCCAGTTCCGCAAAAATCACCGGCCTTTTTTGTTTAGTATGCACAATCTCTTCATGTGGGCACAGTTCGTTTTTTGCACAGTCTGCCCGTCCCTCATCGGAGGCTATTCAAATTTGAATAGCCGGACGATCTCGGGAAAGTCCCGTCTTCTTTGTGGACCCTGCTGTGTTTCGGCGCAAATTTCTGTGAAAATCGACCGAAGATTTTTTGTGCTTTTCGCTTCCTATTCAATTTTGAATATGCTATACTCAAAATTGAATAATCGGCCGGGCAGGCCGTGGGAAGGAACGGGGCACCTCCATGTCAGAGTCCACAAATTTTTCCGATTTTTTTGACGATACCATGGACCTCCAGGGTCTGTTCGACATTTTCAGTCCGGAGAACAACCTGGTGCTGGCGGACGACATGATGCTCTCCGACGACAAGGGCATCATCCTGCGGGTCAGCGAGAACTATGAGCGGAACTTCGGCTTCGCCCACAACTCCATCGTGGGCAAGTCCGCCTTCGACCTGGAGGCGGACGGCACCTTCACCCCCTGCATCACGGCGGAGGTCATCCGCCAGGGGAAGAAGATCACCGCCACCCAGACCATCAACCACGCCTACAAAAACGTGATGACAGTGGGGCTCCCCCTGTTCAACGCCCGGGGGCGGCTGAAATACGTGATCTGCTTCAACACCGTCTCCATGGAGCAGATCAACGCCATCCACCGAAACTACCTCCATCTGCAGGACTCCCTGCAGCACTACTCCCAGGAGATCGCGGAGCTGCGCACCCGGGCCACCTCCACCAGCCTCATCTTCAAAAGCGCCCCCATGCAGCGGCTTTTGACCCTGATGCAGAACACCGCCAACACCAAGGCCAACATCCTCATCACCGGGGAGACAGGCGTGGGCAAAAGCGCCGTGGCCAAGGCCATCCACGCCATGTCCAACCGCTCCGGCGGCCCCTTCATCGAGGTCAACTGCGCCGTGCTCCACGAAAACCTCATCGAGTCGGAGCTCTTCGGCTACGAAAAGGGTGCCTTCACCGGGGCCTCCGCCTCCGGCAAGATCGGCAAGATCGAGCTTGCCAATCACGGCACGCTGTTTTTAGACGAGATCGGGGAGCTGCCCCACCACATCCAGTCCAAGCTCCTCCAGCTCATCCAGGAAAAGACCATTGAGCGCCTCTCCGGCACCCGGAAGATCGAGCTGGACTTCCGGCTCATCGTGGCCACCAACCGAAATTTAGAGGAGGACGTGCAGCGGGGGCTGTTCCGCTCTGACCTCTTCTACCGGCTCAACGTCATCCGCATCCACATCCCGCCTCTGCGCCAGCGGCCGGAGGACGTGTATCCCATGGCCTACCGGTTTTTGACCCGGTTCTGCGGAGAGTACGGCAAGAACCTGACCTTCAGCCCCCGCTTTTTGACCTTCTTAGAGCAATATGACTGGCCGGGCAACGTCCGCCAGCTGGAAAATCTCGTTGAGCGCATGGTCATCACCGTCTCCGACCCGGTCATCGACGTGACCCATCTCCCCCTGGAGTACACCGGCACCTCCGTGCCGCCGGCGGAGGTGCTCAGCCGCAGCGGCACCCTGGCGGAGCGGATCGACGCCTTTGAGTCCCAGATCATCCGGGACGCGTACCTGCGCTGCGGCACCACGGTGGCCGTGGCCCGGGAACTGGGCATCTCCCAGGCCACCGCCGCCCGAAAGATCGCCAAATATGTGGTCCGATAAGGAGGTGCGGACATGCGCCTTGTCAGCCTGAAAGCGGAGCTGCGGCAGGAGCTCAAGCTCACGCCCCAGCTGCTGCAATCCATGGAGATCCTGCAAATGAACGCCCAGGAACTGCTGGAATACCTGGGCCGGGCCGCCGAGGAGAACCCGGTGCTGGAGCAGGAGGACGCCTCCAGCCTGTACAGCGCCTATGAGGAGCTGCGCCGCAGGGCCGGCTGGATCGACGGCGGGGTCTACGGCGCTACCTTTGCCCACGAGGAGGCCGCCCCGGCGGAGCGGGGCGCCGTGGACCGGGAGACAGAGAGCCTGACCGCCTTCCTCGCGGACCAGCTGGAGCGGCGGCACCTGCCAAAGCCCCTGCTGGCGCTGACCAAGTATCTGGCGGAGCTGCTGGATGAGGACGGATACCTGGCCGCCGAGGATCTGGAGAGCGTCCGGGAGCTGAAGATCCCCCCGGCCCTCATCGACCGGGCCGTGGAGACGCTGCAAAGCCTGGACCCCGCCGGCGTGGGCGCCCGGGACCTCTCCGAGTGCCTTCTTTTGCAGCTGGCCCGGAGGGAGGACGTGTCCCCCGCCGTGCTGGACATCACCGCCCGCTTCCTGCCGGAGCTGAGCCGCAAGCACTACGGTCCCATCTGCCGGGAGCTGGGCCTCACGGTGGAGGAGGTCCGCGCCGCCGGCGAGGTCATCGCCGCCCTGGACCCCCACCCCGGCAGCTCCTTCCAGACGGCGGAGGAGACCCTGTACGTCCGGCCGGACGTGTTCATCGTGGACGGGGAGGCGGGACTGGAGGTGGTCCTGAACGAGTACTACCTGCCCCGCATCTCCATCAGCTCCTACTATACCCGCCTCCTGCAGGAGTCCGACGAGGCGGAGACCCGGGCCTACTTGCAGCAGAAGCTCCGCCAGGCCAAGTGGCTTTTGACCAGCCTGGACCGGCGGGGCTCCACCCTCACCCGCTGCGCCCAGGCGGTGCTGGACGCCCAGCGCCCCTTCTTCTCCGGGGAGAGCGACACCCTGTCCCCCATGGGCCTTGCGGCCCTGGCCCGGTCCCTGGACCTGCACCCCTCCACCGTGTCCCGGGCCGTGCGGGGCAAATACCTCCAGTGCCGCCGGGGCACCTATCCGCTGCGGTACTTTTTCAGCCGCCCCGTAGGGTCCCAGGGGGCGTCCCGCCAGGCGGTGAAGCTGAAGCTCCTGGCCCTGGTGAAGGAGGAAGACCCCCGCCATCCCCTCAGCGACCAGCAGCTTTGCGCCCTGCTGTCCCAGGACGGGACGGAGGTGGCCCGGCGGACCGTGACCAAGTACCGGCTGGAGCTGGGCATCGCCTCCTCCACCGCCCGAAAGCGCTGACGAGGCACGGCGCCCCCTCCAGGGTATAGACTCCCGCCCGTCCCCTCCCGCAAATGCAGGGCCCCCACGGCACCTCCCCCCATCTATCCCCCGCAAAGATCCGGATACGGCAAAGAGCGCGTTTCCCATCCCCATCGGATGGAAAACGCGCTCTTTTTTTCGCGGCCGTCTCAGTTGTCCCCCTCCACGATGCGGTAGCCCACGCCCACCTCCGTGAAGATGAACTCCGGCTCGGCGGGGCTGCGCTCGATCTTGCGGCGGATGTTGGCCATGTGGACCCGCAGGACCTGGTTGTCCCCGCTGGCGCTGGGGCCCCAGATGGACTTGAGGATATAGTCGTAGGTCAGCACCTTGCCGGCGTGGAGACCCAACAGGGAGACGATCTTATACTCGTTTTGCGTCAGGTGGACGTTCTCCCCGTCCACCAGGACCCAGCGCTTGTTATAGTCGATGGTCAGCCGCCCAGCGGTAAAGATGCCGCTGGCGGATAGGGCGTCGCTGCTGGCGCTGCCCCGGGCGTGGCGCAGGGCGGTGCGGATGCGGGCCAGGAGCTCGTGGGTGCCGAAGGGCTTGGTGATATAGTCGTCAGCGCCGGCGTCCAGAGCAGCCACCTTGTCCCGCTCCCCGTCCCGGGCGGTGACCACCACGATGGGCAGCTGGGTCCACTCCCGGGTGGAGCGGATGATGTCCATGCCGTCCATGTCCGGCAGTCCCAGGTCCAGCAGCACCAGGTCCGGGCAGTGGGAGGCGAGCATGCTCCGGGTCTCCTTGCCGCTGCCGGCGGTGATGACGTCATAGCCGTTGGCCGTGAGGACGGCGCTGATGAAGCCCACGATGCGCTCTTCGTCCTCCGCCACCAGGATCTTAGGTCTCAATGCCATAGTCGCTTCCTCCCATCTGTGCCGCGGAGTGCGGCAGGGTAAAGGTGAACCGGGCGCCGCCGCCCGGAGGGTTTTCCGCGTGCATCTGCCCGCCGTGGGCCTTGACGATGGTGCTGCACACGCTCAGTCCGATGCCCATGTTCCGGTTCTCCCGCTCCCGGGCGTTGCGGGCGCCGTACTCATCAAAAAGGTGGGGCAGGAGCTCCTTGCGGATGCCCTCCCCGTTGTCCTCCACGGAGACGCTCACCTGCTCCGCTCCGCTCTCCACGGATACCACGGCGGTGTCGGCGGTATGGCCGTGGATGGCGGCGTTGATGAGCAGGTTGATGAGCACCTGCTCGATGAGGGTGGCGTCCATCTCCACGAACAGCGGCTCCTCCGGGATGCGGATCTCCACCCGGAAGGCCGGGTACTGCCGGTGGAACCGGCTCACCGCCTCCCCCAGTACCTCCTCCACGGCTTGGGGCTCCTTGTGGAGTTCCGCGCCGCTGTCCGCGTCGATGCGGGTGATGCTCAGAAGATTTTCCACCATGTGGATCAGCCACTCCGCGTCGTTCCGCGCCCCGGTGAGCAGGGCGGTCTTCTCCGCCTCGGAGAGATGGTCCCCGTTCTCCAGCACCACGTTGGTGGCGCCGATCATGCCGGTGAGGGGGGTACGGAAATCATGGGAGATGGCCCGCAGAAGATTGGCCCGCATCTTCTCCCGCTCCGCCTCGGCCTTGACCTTTTCGCTCTTGCGGACCCGGGAGGTCAGGGTGCAGGTGATGATGGAGACGGCGAACATGCACAGGAAGGTCAGCGGGTAGCCGGTCATGGAGAAGTCCATTTGAAAGTAGGGGTAGGTGAAAACGATGTTCACCCCCAGCACGGCGATCACCGAAGAGAGCACGCCGAAAAGATACCCGTCCGTCGCCAACGACACCATCAAGACCGCCAGCACGAAGATCAGCGGCACGTGGAAGTCCGAGTCGCTGATGGGCTTCAGAGCGGCGCACAGCAGCGCCGCCAGGCCGATGATGCCCACGGTGGCGGCCAGGTCCCGCCAGGAAAAGGGCAGCAGCCGCTCTATGGTCCTTCGCAGCATCCGCGTCCCTCCTCCGTCCGGCCCGCGGCCAATGGCCGCAGCACGATGTTTCCTTATATTATAGCAAACGCTCCCGGGAATCGAAATAAATTTTTTGTTAAGGAACCGCCCGCCTTTCCCCTCCGTTGACTGTCGATCACGACCACCGCAAGCGGGCCCGGCCCTTCGTCCCGCAGGAAAGCTCTCTTTTGAGGCAGCTTTGCCGCCTCAAAAACACCCTGAGCCGAGCTATGCGGGGAACGATCCTCCGTTAACGGCATTTTAACGGCATGCCCGCTCATCTTCACACCGATTTACGGGGCGGGATGCTATCATGATGCTTGTACATTCCGCGTAACGCGGACAACGCTTAAGGAGGGAACACCCATGCCTGCAATCAATGTTCAACTGCCGGACGGCGCCAAGAGCCTGCTGGAAAAGGACGAGACCGTCCTGTGGGCGGGGGAGACCAAGCCCTATCCGCTGATCTCCGCCCAAAACCGCAGCCGCCTCTTCCTGCGCTGGGGCATCTGCGCCGTCATCGCCATTGCCTTCATCGCCTTCCTGGCCTCCCGGTCCCGGGCCACCTTCGGCCTGGTGGCCATGACGCTGATCGTAGTGGGCTTCGCCGCGGCCCTGCCGGTGCTGGACCGCAAGCGCATCCTGAAAAACGCCGTGTACGTGGTAACGGACCGCCGCGTGATCCGCTCCTTCCGGGAGGGGCGCACCTTCTGGATGAACCGCGCCGGCCTCCATGTGAAGGAGGTCCGCAGCGACGAGGGGACCACCTTCCTCTTCGGCGCCGCCACATCCTATCCCCAGCGCAAGTTCTCCAGCGCCGTGTTCTTCCCGCCGGAGAAGGGCGAGCCCCCGGTGACCACGGGCCTGGTCTTCTACAACGTGCAGAACGCCGAGGCCCTGGCCAAGCTCCTGGGCATCTGAGATGCCCGCTTCCATGGAAAGAAGCGGCTTTCCATGGAAGCCCTCCCCTTTACCTGCATCCCGCCGCGCTCATCCTACCAGAACGCGGCGCGCCATGCCCTCTCTTTCCACACAGGAAGGATGCCCCGGCTCCTGCCGGGGCATCCTTCTGTCTACCGTCTTTTCCGGCGGCGCGGGGCCGCCTGCGATGGCACCTCCGGGGGCGTCCGGTCCAGCCGGGACTTGACGGCGGGGCTGCCGTGGGGCAAAATAGAAGCGTGAGACACCCATACGGGCGCAGCAGCTTTGCGCCGCGGGAAAAGGAGGACAACATGAAGGTATTGCTCATCAACGGAAGCCCCCACAAGGCCGGCTGCACCTACACCGCCCTGCGGGAGGTGGCGGACACCCTGGAGCAAAACGGGGTGGAGACGGAAATTTTGTATCTGGGGGCCAAGCCCATCTCCGGCTGCATCGCCTGCCACAGTTGCTTCAAGACCGGCCGCTGCGTCATGGACGACCAGGTGAACCCCCTGCTGGACCGGCTGGAGGAGTTTGACGGCCTTATCATCGGCTCCCCGGTGTACTACGCCAGCGCCAACGGTCAGCTGACCGCCTTTTTGGACCGGCTGTTCTACGCCGCCGGCAGCCGGTTCCGGGGCAAGGTGGGCGCCGCGGTGGTCAGCTGCCGCCGGGCCGGCTCCACCGCCACCTTCGACCAGCTGAACAAGTACTTCACCATCAGCGGCATGCCAGTGGTCTCCTCCCAGTACTGGAATCAGGTCCACGGCCACACGCCGGAGGACGTGCGCCAGGACGCGGAGGGGCTCCAGACCATGCGTGTGCTGGGGGCCCACATGGCGTGGCTGCTGCGGTGCATCCAGCTGGGCCGGGAGAACGGCGTTCCCCTTCCGGAGCTGGAGGAGCGCATCTTCACCAACTTCGTCCGCTGAGGCGGCCATCCGGCGGAGGGACCAGGCTGTTTCGGGACCCTCGTTCGAGTCATTTGGGGTCTAAATGGCCCGCCGCCCTGCGGGCAGGAAAAGCCGGGGGCAATGGAGGGCAAACAACCTCCCATACGAGCCCGGAAAAGCGGCTCCCACGGGAGTCACACCGGCAAGATCGACACAAAGAGGCCGGGGCACAGCTGTGCCCCGGCCTCAGCATGTATGCGCGCTCCGTATGTCCACGCTTTGTGGATTCACGCCTCAAAAATGCGGCGCCACTGGGTAAGACACTCCTCCGGCGGGCTGCTGGTGTCGATGGTCGAAAGGGCCGGGAACTCCCCCAGCCGCTCCGGGGAAAAGTCCTGCTCGTCCGCCAGGAAGCGGCGGCAGACCTCCGCGTAGTCCGGCCGCTGCTGGGCCGCCTCCCGCCGGATGCACCGCTCCAGCCGCTCCCGGTCGGGAACGGTGAGATAAACCACCCGCACACCCTCCGCCCCGTAGTGGCGGATGAGGGCGTGGGCCCCCTCCAGCGTGGTGATGAGCAGATAGTCCTGCCCCGGCTCTACGGGAAAGCGCAGGGTGAAGTACCGCCACAGGCCCTGGGTGGTGTGGTACTGCCGCTCCTCCAGAATGTGGCCCGCGTCCCGGCAGGCCCGGTACTCCGCCTCCGTGAAAAAGCGGTAATCCGCCCCGTCCCGCTCCCCGGCGCGGCGGGGCCGGGTGGTGCCGGGCACAACGGCCGTCAGCGCCCTGCCGTACCGGTCCAGGATGGCGCGGTACAGCGTGTCCTTCCCGGAGCAGCTCTTTCCCACCAGACAATAGATCACCGTCTCCGCCTCCCCTTCCGTGCTTGCGTAGGTCGAGTATAGCACATCCCGCCCACCGGGGCAAGAGTGCCGTACTCCACAGGCCGAAAGAGGCCGGGGCCGTCTGTCGTCTCAATTTCCAGAATTAGTAAAATTCCACAATTTTACATTGACTTTTTTGGAAATTTTATATAAAATGCATTATAAGATAAGTGCACTTTATCGAATCATCTATAGAAAGGAGTCATTCATAATCATGAAAAAAGTTGCCTGCATGTTTTTTTCTGTTGTGCTGTGTCTGTCTTTTGTCGGCTCTGCGTTAGCGTATGACTCTCCTTCCAATGAAGATTGTTTGATTTCTATTGAGACAATTTCCATCAATGGAATCCGCACAGAAGTTAAAACCTATTTTGATGAAGGCTTCACAGTTAAGACATACCGTTTTATTGACCCGGATGTTTCAAAAGACATGATGGAATCCGCAATTGCTTCTATAGAGGCCGCTGATACTGTGACTGCTTCAGCTGATTTGCCCCTATCTATTACAACCACCCCAGTTGCTACACATACGAAAAAATTTAGCACAAGTGCAAGGGCTCCCTCGAATATTCGGTGCGAAGCCTCTCAATCCGGGACCTTTTGCAAAAGCAATCAGGATTATGCGTATCTTTGGGTAACAGGCGGAAAGAGTAATGCAGGATATACGGACCCCGACTATACACCCGATTCTATTTGGATTACTGAGACCTTCACAACAACAGGACTTTCTCTGTCCATTTCATGGCCCCCTTCCGTCTCACTTGATTCCACAACATACCAAAAAACCTTAGGCCCCTATCACAATGTTAATTTCGTCACCTCGAACTGGCCTCAAGTGAGCGCACGTAAAACCGCCGGTACTGGTTTCTCTATGACCGTCCAGACAGAGGTGGACGCCTATTTGAGCGGGGACCACCAAACGTATGGTGCTCTGACATCCTATACGCAGAACTTTCAAATTGGATGGTAAGCACGTCCGACTATGTTCAAGGTTCAAGCCATGCATGATACATCCTCTCAGAGAAAACCATCCCGCCGGTTCCTCCGTCCGGTCCTTTTAGGCTTGCTGCTGGGGGCGCTGCTGGCGGCCGCTGTTCTGGCAAATGCCGGATACCGCCTTTCCCCGGAGGCGGCCCTGGCCGCCTCGCCCCTTTTCCAGGAGGCCGGCGCCCAGACGGTGGTTCGTGAGGCGGCATCCCCGGACCTGGTATTGACGCTTGCGGATACCGGGGAGTGGTATTATACGGTCTGCGCCCGGCGCATCGGCCCCCTTTGGTGGGCCAGCGCCGACTTCGGTTACCAGAAATTCCCCGATGCGGTAGAGCTTCTGGGCAAATGCTCCGCCGGTACCCGGGGGAAGCCGGGCACGGGATGGGTCGTGCTGAGATCCTATGACCCGGCAGTTCAGACCTTCTCTGTCCAAGTCCGGGACCAGGAGCTGACCTGTCCGGTGACGCCGGAACAGCCGGTGGTCCTGCTGGTCGGACCGGTGCCTGCCGGTGCGCTGGACGTAGGCTTTGGCGCCCAGGCCCTGGACGCGGACGGCAGGGTCCTCTACACGCTGGGCTACCGGGAGGAGAGCCCCGGCGTATGGAGCAGCGAATACCGCTGGCTTCCGGCAGACACATGATCGAAGTGAAAGCGGGCGAGCAAGAGACCCTGTTTCCCTGTCTTGCGGCGGCCGCGTGAAACACACAGCTCATTGGACAGTGGACAG
>JAFUGI010000026.1 GCA_017469475.1 Oscillibacter sp.
GGTATCGGAGCCGCCGAACTCACGGGCGGAGACGAGAACCGCCTCGTCGGCGCCCATGGCCAGAGCCTCACGCAGCATGCCGGCGGCGGGGGCGGGACCCATGGTGACCACGATGACACGGCAGCCGGTGGCATCCTTCACCTTCAGGGCGGCCTCCAGGGCGTTCATGTCGTCGGGGTTGGTGATGGTCTGCATGGAAGCGCGGTTCAGGGTGCCGTCGGGATTGACGGCCACCTTGCCGGAGGTATCGGGCACCTGCTTGATACAAACAATAACTTTCATGATCCTAATACCTCCTCAGTTTTTCTTCCCCTGATCCTTGGGCCGGGGCTTTCTGGGGATCAGGTTGTTGGCGATGACCACCTTCTGGATCTCGGAAGAGCCCTCGTAGATCTCGGTGATCTTGATGTCGCGGTAGTAGCGCTCCAGGGGATAGTCGTGCATGTAGCCGTAGCCGCCGTGGAGCTGGAGGGCGGAGTTGACCACCTCCCGGCCGAACTTGGTGGCGTAGAGCTTGGCCATGGAGGCCTCCTTGCTGAAGGGCAGGCCCTGCTGCTCCATCCAGGCGGCCCGCCACACCAGCAGACGGGACATGTCCAGCTTGCTGGCCATCTCCGCCAGCTCCCAGGCTACGCCCTGGTTGGCGTTCAGGGGCTTGCCGAACTGCTTGCGCTCGCCGGTGTAGGCCAGGGCCTTTTCAAAGGCGGCGGTGGCCACGCCCAGCGCTTGGGCGCCGGTGCCGATGCGGGCCGCGTCCAGGGTGCCCAGGGCGAACTTCATCATCTTGCCGGTGCCGGGACGGCCGCCCAGCATCCGGGAGGCGGGGACCCGCACGTCCTCAAAGATGACCTCGGCGGTGGGCAGGCCCCGAATGCCCATTTTGTTCTCGATCTTGCCGATGCTCACGCCCGGGGTGTCGGCGTCCACGATGAAGCCGTTGAAGCCCTTTTCGCCGTTTTTCAGGTCGGCGATGGCCACCACCAGGTGGTACTTGGCGATGTTGCCGGCGGTGATGAAGCACTTGGTGCCGTTGAGAATATAGTCGTCACCGTCCTTGACGGAGGTGGTGTGGATGCCGGTGGCGTCGGAGCCGGCGTCCGGCTCGGTCAGGCAGAAGGAGCCGATCACGCCGTCGTTGAGGACCTGGGGGATGAACTCCAGCTTCTGCTCCTCCGTGCCGAATTTTTCAATGAAGGTGGGGAAGCCGTTGCCAAGCAGGGCGTAGGTGGCGCCGTGGGTCAGGCTGGCCTTGGCCAGCTCCTCAATGACGATCATCTCGCCGATGGCGTCGTGGCCGATGCCGCCGTACTTCTCCCCGTGGTTGACCCGAAGGAGGCCCACCTGGGCCATCTTCTTCCAGGTGTCAAAGAGGAACGTGTGATTCTCGTCTAGCTCGGCCGCCTCCGGCTCACAGTACTGCTCGGCAAACTGGCGTGCCATTTTGCGCAGCAGCTCCTGCTCCTTCGTCAATGTAAAATCCATCGTATCAATCCCTTCTGTCGTATTGTTCCGAACGTGGTTTTCTCGTGACATTTTTAACTTACAAGCAACTATCGTGCCAACTATAGATTTTCAGGAAAGAAATGTATTTTGCACATCCGCCTCCGTTCCGCGCCGGTAAAGGCGCCGAAACCGGAAAAAAACGGAAAGAATTTCGGCGAATTGACGAAATATGTAGAAATGGTGGTTGTGCTTTCTTCAAATTCATGCTACAATTTGTGTCACGGAGAACTTTTGACACAAATCGGATACAAGGGGGGTACCGCCATGGATGCGCAGCGCAGCACGGCGCCGCTGATCCCAAACGGGGAGTTTGAGAAGATCAAGGGCGCCTCCATGAAGATCTATGCCTACGCCAACCGGGTCCTCTCCCAGGCCTGCGACTGGGAGGAGCACAAGGGCGCGGGCTTTGCCCTGTTCGACAAGGACGCCTGCCTTTTGAAGCTCTACGGTGCGCCGGAGTTCATGGCCCTGTGCGCGGACCACGGCGTCCGCCAGCACACCCGGTGGGACGCGGCGTCCTGGACGGCCACGGCGGTCTCCCGGGGGCTGGAGGCCCAGACCTTCACCGCCGCCCGGGGGGAGGAGAATCCGCCGGCCCTCCGGGATCTGGAGCTGTTTTTCACCCCGCTGCTGCTGGAAAAGCCCGGCTCCACCGGGAGCTTTGAGACCCTGGGCGGCATCGCCCTCATCGGCCCCGCCGCCGATCCGGTACCGGAGGCCCTTCTCATCTGCTCGGCCCTGGCCAACGACATCGTGCTCCACATGTTCATGGCAAACGAGCTCTATGACCTCTACTTCACGGAGCCCCGGGGGATGCTGACGCTGGACATCAACGTGAAGACCGGCGCCGCCCACATCCTCTACCACAATGAGCAGGTCTTCCATACCCTGGGCATCCCCTACGAAAATCTCTACTTCAAAAAGGCGGAGACCTTTTTTGACCCCCTGCCCAAGAATAAAAAGTTCTGGGAGATGGTGAAGAGCCGCCGGGTCATCGACGACCAAGCCATGACCATCAGCATCCGGGGCCGGCAGGACACCTATGTGGTGACCTCCCGGGTCTACCAGCAGTCCCATCTGCAGTTCAGCGGCATCCGGCTGATGCTGACCTCTCCCCGGGCCCTCTCTACCCACGTTGCCCAGCACGTGGGCAACAACGCCATCTACTCCTTCTCCGGCATCCTGGGGGAGAGCCCGGTGATGCAGCGGTGCATCTCCCAGGCCCGGTCCATCGCCCGCAGCGACAGCAACGTGATGATCACCGGAGAGAGCGGCACCGGCAAGGACGTGTTTGCCCAGGCCATCCACAACGCCAGCCGCCGGCGGGAGCGGCCCTTCATCGTGCTCAACTGCGCCGCCTATCCCCGGGACCTGCTGGCAAGCGAGCTCTTTGGATACGACGGCGGCGCCTACACCGGCGCCAAAAAGGACGGGAATCTGGGCAAGTTCGAGCTGGCGGACAGCGGCACCATTTTTCTCGACGAGATCGGCGACATGCCGCTGGACCTGCAGGTGATGCTGCTGCGGGTCATTGAGCAGAAGAGCTTTATGCGCATCGGCAGCAACGTGGTGCGCAGCGTGGACGTGAAGATCATCTCCGCCACCAACGCGGACCTGAAGGCCATGATCGAAAAGCGGACCTTCCGGGCGGACCTGTACTTCCGGCTGTGCACGCTGAACCTGCGGCTGCCGCCCCTGCGGGAGCGGGGGGAGGACATCGTGCTTCTGGCGGAGCACTTTGTGGGCGCCATCACCGACCGGCTCCACATGGACCAAAGGAAGACCTTTTCCCCCGAGGCCCGGGAGCTGCTGCTGCGCCTGCCCTGGACGGGCAACGTCCGGGAGCTCCAAAACGTGATGGAGCGAGTGGTGCAGCTGGTGCCCAACGACATCATCACCCCCC
Organism: Oscillibacter sp.; assembly: GCA_017469475.1. GTDB lineage: Bacteria > Bacillota > Clostridia > Oscillospirales > Oscillospiraceae > Oscillibacter. Next base: position 3,407 of record JAFUGI010000026.1, read on the forward strand.
AGGACTTGACCGCCTGCCTGGATTTCCCGGCGGAGCCCCAGGCTGCGCCCCGTGCCGAATCGCCGTCCCCCGCCCGCAAGCGGCAGACCGTGTCCCGGGAGGAGGTGCTCCAGGCCCTGGAGCACTGCCGGTACAACCGCACCCTGGCCGCCGCGGCCCTGGGCATCTCCCGCAAGACCTTTTACCGCAAGCTGGAGGAGTACGGCATCGACCTGTGAGTGCCGGCGAAAAGCGAATGAACTGCGAAGCGGACCGCCCATCGGGCGGTCCGCTTCTTTGGGAACGGAAAGGAAATGGGTCTGCCGGGACCGCCCGCAGGGCGATCAGGGCCAGTTGGGGAACAGAGTGAAGAGGATCACGCCCACGGCGGTGGCGATCAGCGGGGTGATGACGGTCAGCCAGAACACGGGCATGTAGGCGTCCTTGTGGGTCTCGCCGCAAACGCCGTTGATGACGGTGACCACGAAGCCGTTGTGGGGCATGGAGTCCAGACCGGAGGAGGCGATCATCATCATGCGGTGCAGCACATTGACATTGATGCCCAGGCCATCCACGAAGATGGGCTTCAGGATGGGAGCGGCGATGCCCAGGCCGCCGGAGCCGGAGCCGCAGATACCGGCAATGAGGGTGGTGGCGAGAGCCACGGCCACCAGCGGGGGACCGGGGATGTTCTCAATGGCAGAGCACAGCACGGGGAAGCCCACGGCCGCCTTGACAACGGAGCCGAAGCCCACCACAGCGGAGGTGTTGGCGGCGGCGGTGACGGCGTTCTTAATGCCATTGGCGGTCAGGTCCAGGATCTTGGCATCGGGATCCTTGTACTTGCGCAGCATCACATAGGCAAGAGCTGCGCCCAAGATCACGCCGAAGGCGGTGGGGATGAGCTGGGAGCCGCCCACCTTGATGTTGATGGCAATGAGGGTCAGGACCAGGGGAATCAGAGCAACCCAGCCATTGGGGCACTCTGCGTCGTCGTCAAACCTGTCAGTAGCCTTGGCCACGAAGTGCTCGCCGTTGGCCTGGGCCTTTTTGACCATGTACTGAAGCATGACAACGCCCACCACCAGGGTAACGGCAGTGCAGATGAAGCCCACGGTGGCGCCGGCCATCAGGCTGGTGCCCAGGGCATTTTGCAGCACCACGTTGCCCACCTGGGGGTTGCCGGGGCCGATGGCGGAGAAGGTGCAGCAGGCGAACACGATGACGCCGGGGATGAACCTTCTGGGGATGTCCGCCTCGCGGTAGATCTCCAGGGCGATGGGGAACACGGCGAAGCACACCACGAAGCCCGCGATGCCGCCGTAGGTCAGGATGCCGATGGCCAGAGGCACGGCGATGATGGCCGCGCCTTTGCCCAGACCCTTGATGATGAGCCGGGCGATGGCCTTGGCGCCGTTGGTCTTCTCATAGACCTGGCCCATCAATGCACCGGCCATGAAGATCAGGAAGTTGCCGCCGAAGAAGCCGGTGAAGCCGCCCATGTAGTTGGTCTGCAAAGCGTCATACAGGCCGATCTGGCCGGTGATCGCCACCAGCAGGGAGCTGGCGATGGCCGCGATGAAGATGTTGACACCCTTCATGACCAGGAAGGACAGCAGCGCCAGGGCTGCTATCATGCCAATGATACTTACGATTTCCATAGATGCCCTTCTTTCTCTCTTATTGATTTATTTACATCACCCGGCGGAGGCGGGCCCTCCGCCGGGAAACGCACGAAATACGGGATAGGGAAATACTCAGCGGGTCCGGACCACGCCGTCGGCGGCCCAGGCCTGGATGGTCTCGTCGGAGTAGCCCAGCTCATGCATGATGTCCACGGAGTCCTCGCCCAGCCGGGGAGCGTTGCGGTGCTCGATGGGCTCTGCCTTGCCGAACTTGACGGGGGTGGAGACCAGCAGGTCTTCGGTGCCGTCCCGGTTGGTGTACTTGTAGACGTAGCCGTTGGCGATGGCCTGTTCGTCGGTGATGGTATCGCGGATGTGGTTGATTTTGTCGTGGGCGATGTCGCCCTCGGTCAGAAGACGGTCCCACTCGGCGTAGTCCTTGGTCAGGAAGATGGGGTCCAGGATGTCCATGAGCTCCTTCTTGTAGCCCCGCATGGCAACTTCGGTGTTGAAGCGGGCGTCATCGATCAGGTCCTCCCGGCCGATGACCTTCATAAAGGGGGCATAGTACCGCTCATAGTTCAGAACGGAGATCATGGTCCAGGTGCCGTCCTTGCACTTGTAGGTGTTGCGCAGGGGGCTGTCCGGATTCAGGCGGGTCTTGGGCCAGTGATTGCCGTGATACTCGGCCTGCATGATGCAGGCGTTGTCCCATATGGCCTGGCCGTACAGGGAGACCATGACCTTTTCGCCCTTGCCGGTCTGGGCCTGCTGCAAAAGGCACGCCGCGCAGGCGCCGGCCAGAGTGCCGGCGGTGCCGAAGTCACCCAGAGCGAAGGGAGGCGTGACAGGGACCTCGCCGTTTTCGCACAGGTCGATCATGGCGCCGGAGCGGGCCCAGAAGGCCACGGTGTCAAAGCCCGGGTTGTTGGCGATGGGACCCTCGGTGCCAAAGCCGGTCAGGCAGCCCCAGATGATCTGCGGATGCTTGACGGACATCTGCTCATAGTCCAGGCCCAGCTTGGTCAGGGCCTTGGGACGGTAGTTGGAGATGAAGATGTTGGCGGTATCCAGCAGCTTCTCCATGACCTCCATGCCCCGGGGGTCCTTCAGGTTCAGGGGGATGCCGCGCTTGTTGCCGTCTTTGAGCTCCTCATGGGGGTTTTGCTCCTCGTCAGCCCGCAGGCCCAGGGTCAGGCCGGTGTAACGGCCGTTTTCGCCGTCCAGGGGCTCAATCTTGATGACCTCGGCGCCCCAGTCAGCCAGCATCTTGCCGGCGGCGGGACCGGCGCCGGCAACGGTGAAGTCCACCACGCGGACGCCCTTGAGGGGAGTGTGTGTCATATCAGAATACCTCCTTTAAATAATTGCCAGGTAATTGCGAAATGCGGTTCGCCATCAGCGGATCTCTGCGTTGGAAGGGGAGAGCGAGGCTCACTTGCCCTGGAACACGGGGGGCCGCTTCTCGAAGAAGGAGCGAAGGCCCTCACGGGAGTCCTCGGTGTCGGCCAGCATCCCGTTGAGCTCCGCCTCGTATCGCAGTCCCGCGGCAAAGCTCATGTCCAGACCCTGATCCACCAGGGACTTGCAGGCGGCGATGGCCACGGGGCCGTTTTTGATGATGGTCTTCATCAGGGCTTCGGTCTCTTCCATCAGCTTGTCCTGCTCCACCACCCGGTCCGCAAGACCGATGCGGTACGCCTCGTCGGCGCGGACCTTCCGGGCCGTGAACAGCAGGTCCTTGGCAACGGAGGGGCCGCACAGCCGGGCGAGCCGCTGGGTGCCGCCGTAGCAGGGGGCCACGCCCAGGTCCGTCTCCGGCACGCCGAAGACTGCCTTCTCGCCGGCCACCCGCATGTCGCAGGCCAGGGCCAGCTCCGTGCCGCCGCCCAGGGCGTAGCCGTTGATGGCCGCGATGACGGGCTTGGGCAGGGCTTCGATGCGGTTCATCAGCTCCTGGCCGTGGAGGCTCATGAGCTTGGTCTCCGCGCCAGTGCGGTCGGTGGTCAGCTCGGACAGGTCCGTGCCGGCCATGAAGCCCCGGCCGGAGCCGGTGATGATAAGGCCGCGGATGGAGCTGTCCTCTTCCACTACCCGCAACGCGTCGGCCAGCTCCGCCTTCATCCGCTCGCCCAGGGCGTTGAGCTTGTCGGGCTTGTTGAAGGTGACGACGGCGTAGCCTTCCTTGACTTCAAATAGAATGTCCTGATATTCCATAGCGTTCCTACCTTTCCTTCTTTGCTGTTTTTTTAACAAATGCTCACGCACAGGATTACAAGCAAATACCGTGCCAATACGGCGGCAGTCGATTTTTTTTGGAGTTCCGCCCAGAAATGACGGGAGCAAATTGTGGATATTTCCCGAAAAAGCGGTGAGGCATGGAGAATTTATCCAAAGGAGGCGGAGTCGGGGGCGGCGGGACTTATCTGCATTGGATAAGAAGAACACAAGTTGTGTCAAGAAGAAAATGGAAATGACACAACTTGTGTTTTTTCAACAGGGTGACACGGGGCGGCGGCGGGCCGGGGCAAAAAATTCGCCGGATTTCCGGGGAAGCGAGGGGAAATTTCTGCTTTTGTACTTGGCACAAAGTTTGCTTACTCTTGAATTGTCTAACTTTTGTCAAACCAGTGTAGGGGGAATTGTCGTGCTGATCACCGATCTGCTGCGCCAGAACGCGCAGAAGTACCCGGATGAGGAGGCCATGATCGCCATTGACGCCAAGGATGTGACGCCCTTTGACGACGCCTCGTATTTCGCCCACCGCAGAAGCCTGACCTGGCGGGGCTTCGATGAAATGGCCAACCGGGTGGCCAACTACTACCGCTCCATCGGCATCGGGCCGGGGGACAAGGTGGCCATTATTTTAATGAACTGCCTGGAGTGGCTGCCCATCTACTTCGGCATCCTCCGCTCCGGCGCGGCGGCGGTGCCGCTGAACTTCCGCTATTTGAAGGAGGACATCCTGCGCTGTACCCGCTTTGCCGAGGTGGACGCCGTGGTCTTCGGCCACCACTGCCGCCAGCACCTGCTGGACCTGCGGGAGGAGCTGACGGACATCCGCTCCTTCCTCTTCGTGGGGGACGTGGCGGCCACGCCCTCTTTTGCCCTCCACCTGGCGGACGCCATGGCCCTCCAGAGCACCGCCGACCCCGGCGTTCCCCTCCGGCGGGAGGATATGGCCGCTATCTACTTCTCCTCCGGCACCACCGGGGCGCCCAAGGCCGTGGTCTATACCCACGGCACCCTGGAGAGCGCCTGGCAGCTGGAGCACGGCAACCACCATCAGGTGCATGACGACTGCTTCGTTCTCATCCCGCCTCTCTACCACGTGGGCGGCAAGCTCCACTGGATGGGGAACCTGCCCGTGGGCGCCCGGTGCGTGATGCTGCTGGGATTCCAGGTGGAGTCCTTCTTTGAGGCGGCCCGCCGGGAGCGGATCTCCATCGCCTTTTTGCTGCTGCCCTGGGTGCAGGACATCCTCTCCGCCCTGGAGAGCGGCCGGCTGGACCTGACGGGGTACGACCTGAGCGCCTGGCGCATGGTCCACATGGGCGCCCAGTACATCCCGCCGGTGGTGGTGCGCCAGATGCGCCAGCGCTTCCCCGCCCTTGCCTATGAGGTGAGCTACGGTCTCACCGAGTCCGGCGGCCCGGGCTGCCTGAACCTGCCTGCGGACCGGATGGACAAGCTGGGCTCCGTGGGCGTGCCTGCCCCGGGCTGGGAGGCCAGGGTGGTGGACGGCGAGGGCCGCACGGTGGAGAGCGGCCGCACCGGCGAGCTGCTGCTGCGGGGCCCCGGCGTCATGACAGGGTACTACAAAAATCCGGAGCTGACGGCCCAGACCCTTCGGGGCGGCTGGCTCCACACCGGGGACGTGGCCCGCACGGACGAGGACGGCTTTTTCTACATTGTGGGCCGCATCAAGGACATCATCATCAGCGGCGGGGAAAACGTCTACCCTGTCCAGATCGAAAACCACCTCCGCCGCCATCCGGCGGTGCAGGACGCCGCCGTGTTCGGCATCTGCGACCGACGGCTGGGGGAGGCGGTGGTGGCCCAGGTGGAGCTGAAGGACGGCGCCGCCTGCACGGAGGAGGAGCTCACCCGCTTCTGCATGGACCTGCCCCGTTTCCAGCGGCCCAAGCGTATCTTCCTGGGGCAGGTGCCCCGCAACCCCACGGGAAAAATTGACAAAAAAGCCCTGCGCAGCCGCTATTCCCCGCAAAATCTCTTTACAGACCCGGAGAACGTATGACATACTGGCTTCGGCGGCGAATCGAAGGAGTGCCGCCGGAGGGAGGAACACCATGGCACAGCGGCTTGCACAAGACCTTTGGAAGCTGGAGATCCCCCTGGTGGGGAATCCCCTGAAAAATTTGAACAGCTATCTCCTCACCGGCGGGGAGCGGAGCCTTCTCATCGACACCGGCTTTCGTCAGGACCCCTGCCGGGAGGCCATGGAGCGCCAACTGGCAGAGATTGGCGTGGACCGGGAGCGGATGGACATTTTTCTCACCCACCTCCACAGCGACCACACCGGCCTTGCCCCGGAGCTGATCCGCCCCGGCGGGCGCATCTACATCAGCGCCATCGACGGCTCCGGCCTGGAGGACGGATTGGAGGACGCCTACTGGGAGGATGTGTACCGGGAGTACGTGCGAAACGGCTTCAGCTGGGAGGAGATCCATCACCTGTGGGACAGCAATCCCGCCCAGGGGGCCGCACCCAAGCCCTGGAACGGGCGCTGCACGTTGCTGGGGGACGGCGATCGGCTGACCTATGGGGGCCGGACCCTCCGCTGCATCCTGACCCCGGGCCACACGCCGGGCCACCTGTGCCTGTACGACGAGGGAAAAAAACGCCTCTTTGCCGGCGATCACATCCTCTTTCACATCACCCCCAACATCTGCCGCTGGCCCTCCATGCCTGATGCCCTGGGAAGCTACCTTGCGAGCCTGGACGCCATCCGGGACCTGGAGGTGCGGGAGCTGTACCCGGCCCACCGGGCGGAGACGGGGGCGCTCGCACCCCGGGTGGACGAGCTGAAGGCCCACCACGCCCGGCGCATCGAAAACGCCTGGCAGGCCGTCCGGTCTGCCCCCGGCGCCACCGCCTATGAGATCGCCGGGCGCATGGCCTGGAGCATCCGCAGCCGAAGCTGGGCGGACTTCCCCCTAACCCAGAAATTTTTCGCCGTGGGGGAGACCCTGGCCCACCTGGACTACCTGGCCCTCCGGGGCCGGGTGCGGCAGTGGGAGGAGGGCGGCACGGTCCGCTATGCCGTCACCGAAGACCCCTCCCATACACATAGCCCGTTGTAAAGCCCCCTTCGCAGCGGGCAAACAGCCGGCGCCAGGACCCGCATCGCTCACCTCGGTGAGCGTTTGCGGCGGCAACGCCGCCAAAACGATTTTGAGCGCCTCCGGGCAAAGGTCGACGCCCGGTCACAGCTTTCGTGATTGACTACATTTATAGAAGAAGCAGGAGGAAAGAATATGGTCGGTATCATCGTCAATGTGTTGTCCGTGGCCCTGGGCGGCCTTTTGGGCACGGTGTTCGGCAAGAAGATGTCCCCGGAGTTCACGGCCCAGCTGAACAAGGTGTTCGGCGTGTGCGCCATGGGTATGGGCATCAGCTCCATCGGGCTGATGGAGAACATGCCCGCCGTGATCCTGGCCGTGGTGGTGGGCACCGCCGTGGGCCTTGCCTGCCACTTGGGCGAGCTCATCACCAAAAGCGGGCAGCTGCTGCAAAAGCCCGTGAGCCTGCTGCTGGGGGACCGGGCCGGGGGCGGCACCATGAGCCGGGAGGAGTTCCTCTCCCTGCTGGTGACCACCATGGTCCTCTTCTGCTCCAGCGGCACCGGGATCTACGGGAGCCTGGACGCCGGCATGACCGGCAACATCACCATCCTGCTGGCCAAGTCCGTGCTGGACTTCTTCACTGCCATGGTCTTCGCCTGCAACCTGGGAGCGGTGGTGTCCCTGGTGGCGGTGCCCCAGTTCATCATCTTCACCCTGCTGTTCCTGGCGGCCCGGGCCATCTATCCGCTGACCACCCCGGCCATGATCAACGACTTCAAGGCCTGCGGCGGCTTTATGCTGGTGGCCACCGGCTGCCGCATCGCAAAGATGCAGGATTTCCCCATTGCGGACATGATCCCCGCCATGATCCTGGTCATGCCCCTCAGCGCCCTGTGGGTCAACGTGGTGCTGCCGCTGCTGTGAGGATCGCCCCCGACGGGCCGCCGGGCGCGGCCGCCTGCGGGTGTGCCCATGCGGAAGCCTTGTCGGGGTAGAGACGCGGCAAAGCGGATGGGACTTGCTCCGCGCCTTTGCGGCGCAAGGGCGGGCGAGACTTTTTGCACAGCCGGAGCTGCCCGCGTGAGTGGATTTCAATGAAAAAACGCCCCGCGTCTTCGGAGGACCCGAAGACGCGGGGCGCGTCGTCATGTATCAAGGGCTTTTTTGAGCGCCCATTGGGGCGCGCTGTCGCGGTCTTACATCGCGGCTGCCTGCTGCGGCAGCGACGGGGCCCTGGCCGCCGCAGCGCGGACGGCCGCTGCGCTCACACCGGGGCGTCGGTGGCGGACTCCCGCTTCACCGTGCGGTAGGCGGCAAAGAAGGTCACCGCCACGAACACGCCGAAGACCAGCAGGGAAAGGCCGCCGCCCATCATGGCGCAGGTATCGTAAAACCCGTGGAGCAGCACGGCGGTGAGATACCCGCCCCAAAGGCACCGGCGGCAGGCGCCGTCGTCCCCCAGGTCCGCGTACAGACGGGCCCGGCCGTAAAAGGCCCCCATGAACACGGAGAAGGCCATGTGCCCCGGCACGGACAAAAGGGCACGGGGCAGGGCCACGGAGAGCCCATAGGAAAATACGTACTCCACGTTTTCGATGGCGGCGAAGCCCAAAGACACGAACACCGCGTACACCACGCCGTCAAAGCGGTAGTTGAAGGCGGGGTGGTTCCAGGTGCGGCGCTTGAGGAAGAAGAACTTGGTCCCCTCCTCCACGGCGGCCACCACCAAAAAGGCCATCAGCACTGTGTAGATGGGGCGGGTGGGGGCCACCAGCAGCTGCAAAACGCTCTGGCCGATGCCCTCCAGCACGCCGGAGCACACCGCCGCCAGCACCCCCATCAGCAGGAGGGAGGCGAGCAGCGGCGCCGGCTCCTTTTCCACCGTGTCGTGGCGGTAGATGTAGCGCAGGAGGAGGACGGCCGGCAGCAGCGCCGCGGCGATGTAAACGCACAGGATGGGCAGGGCCGGCAGCAGGGGAAGAAGAAAGAAGAACATGGACCCCTCCTTACTGATCCGGCAACAGCTCGCTGCCCCACACACAGGTCAGGCGGGGGTTCTCCCGGCACGCCTGGCTCAGCACAGCCCGCAGCGCCTGGGCGTACAGCCCCAGGATGTCGCTGAGCACCTCCGGGTGGACGACGCGCACCGCCACCTCCTCGTGCAGGTCCGTCAGGCAGTCATACA
>JAFUGI010000027.1 GCA_017469475.1 Oscillibacter sp.
GGTGCGCATGTATCTGCCGCCGGACGCCAACTGCCTGCTCTCCTGCTTTTACCACTGCATCAAGAGCCGGAATTATGTCAACGTGATCGTGGCCAGCAAGCACCCCCGTCCCCAGTGGCTGACCATGGAGCAGGCGGTGAAGCACTGCACCCAGGGCATCGGCATCTGGGACTGGGCCTCCAACGACCAGGGCCAGGAGCCGGACGTGGTCATGGCCTGCTGCGGCGACACCCCCACGCTGGAGACCCTGGCGGCGGTGACCATCCTGCGCCACGAGCTGCCGGAGCTGAAGATCCGGGTGGTGAACGTGGTGGACCTGATGAAGCTCCAGCCCCACACGGAGCATCCCCATGGCCTGACTGACATGGAGTACGACATGCTCTTCACCCAGGATAAGCCCATCATCTTCGCCTATCACGGCTATCCCACCTTGATCCACGAGCTGACCTACCGCCGCCACAACCGCCACCTCCACGTGCGCGGCTACAAGGAGGAGGGTACCATCACCACGCCCTTCGACATGCGGGTCCTCAACGATCTGGACCGCTTCCACCTGGTCATCGACGTGGTGCAGCGGCTCCACACCCTGGGCAACCGGGGGGCCTACCTGGTCCAGCGCATGAACGACAAGCTGGTGGAGCACCGCCAGTATATCAAGGACAACGGCGTGGACCTGCCCGAGATCCGCCAGTGGCAGTGGAACGACGGTAAGGGGTCCTTCACCGACTGAGGAAAAACGTTATGTAAACCAAAGGAAGGACCTTCGCGGCAAGCGCCGCGAAGGTCCTTCCTTTGCGGGGACGGCTGCACAGGCTGTTCTTTGCGGGGAGGGACCGGTCCGCCGCCCCACAGGGGCAGCGGGAAGAAAAAGGCAGCCCTCGAGGCGAGGACTGCCCTGACAAACCGGGACCTGTTATACCGTATTTCCCTATTTGAGCTGGTTCGAAACATAGAGACCCCTCCAACCAAATCGAGCGCTGGACTGTAAAATAGTATAGCATCAGTGCTGTGAAGATCAAGAACTAAAGAAAACACTGAAACGCCCTGCTGCCAACACCTTAGGCAGAGGGGAGAAGCGGTTTGATGGATTCATCGAATATTTTACCTCTCCGCGCTTCAAGACCCCCCTCACGGCGGTGGTTGACAATTTCTGCCGGAGTGGATACAATAGACATTCAGTGAAAAACCCGCACGGCCGCTTTGGGACCGGGCGGGCCTCCCACAAGTCTCCATACTATTATATAAATAAAGGATGAAAGCTATGGCACAGGATAAAAGACAAGTGGACGCCATCACCTCCCGGGAGGTGGATTTTGCCCAGTGGTACACGGACGTGTGCAAGAAGGCGGAGCTCATCGACTACTCCTCCATCAAGGGCATGTTCATCTACCGGCCCTACGGCTATGCCCTGTGGGAGAACATCCAGACGGAGCTGGACCGGCGCTTCAAGGCCACCGGCCATGAAAACGTGTATCTGCCCATGCTGATCCCCGAGTCCCTGCTCCAGAAGGAGAAGGACCACGTGGAGGGCTTCGCCCCCGAGTGCGCCTGGGTCACCATGGGCGGCAGCGAAAAGCTGGAGGAACGCTATGCCATCCACCCCACCTCTGAGACGCTGTTCTGCGAGCACTATGCCAACATCATCCACTCCTGGCGGGACCTGCCCAAGCTCTACAACCAGTGGTGCAGCGTGATCCGCTGGGAGAAGACCAGCCGCCCCTTCCTGCGCCACCGGGAGTTTTTGTGGCAGGAGGGCCACACCATGCACGCAACGGAGGAGGAGGCCCGCCAGGAGACCATGCAGATGCTCAACATCTACGCGGACTTCATGGAAAACTACCTGGCCATGCCGGTGATCCGGGGCCGCAAAACGGAGAAGGAGAAGTTCAACGGCGCCCGGGAGACCTACACCGTGGAGTGTATGATGCACGACCACAAGGCCCTCCAGGCCGGCACCAGCCACTACTTTGGGGACGGATTCGCCCGGGCCTTCGACATCACCTTCGCCGGCAAGGACAACCAGCCCCACCATCCCCACCAGACCAGCTGGGGCGTCTCCACCCGCATGATCGGCGGTATCATCATGACCCACGGGGATGACAACGGCCTGGTCCTGCCGCCCCGGGTGGCGCCCACCCAGGTGGTGGTGATCCCCGTGGCGGCCCACAAGCCCGGCGTGCTGGAGGCGGCGGCCGCCCTGCGGGACCGGCTCACTGCGGCGGGCTTCCGGGCGAAGATGGACGACTCGGACAACAGCCCCGGCTGGAAGTTCGCGGAGTATGAGATGAAGGGCGTGCCGGTGCGCATCGAGATCGGCCCCAAGGACATGGAGAAGGCCCAGTGCGTCATCGCCCGGCGGGATACCGGGGAGAAGGTCTTCGTGCCTCTGGCCGACCTGGAGAGCGCGGTCACGGGCCTGCTGGACGAGATCCATGACAATCTCTACGCCATGGCCCTGAAGAACCGGGAGGACAACACCTTCGACATCGCCTCCCCCGAGGAGGCCAAGGTCATCGTGGACGGTAAGGGCGGCTTCCTGCGCTCCAAGTGGTGCGGGGACCTGGCCTGCGAGCTTGCCATGAAGGAGCGGGCGGGCGTATCCTCCCGCTGCATGCCCTTGGCCCAGAGCGGCACCGAGGGCGTCTGCCCCGTGTGCGGCAGGACCTGCACCACCGACATTTACTGGGGCGTGGCGTACTGAGCATCGCCGGATGGCGGCCCGGCCTGTGGGGCGGAACCGTCATACCTGCCGAAAAAATTTCCGAAATTTTATAAAAAACGGAGAAAATCCCCTTGACAGCAAGGGGATTTTCTTTTATTATAGGTAAGTCCGCGCAAGGGGAAGCGTATGCCCTGCGTGCGGCACTGCGATGAACCGGGAGATTGCTCGCCAGGCGAGGTAACTTCCGGGGAGTATGTCCGAATCATCGGGCGGCTGAGAAAGATCTGTACGTCGCGTAGATCGCCACGCCATGATCCCTTTACCGGCCCCGGGTCCCCCTGCGCCGGTATTTTTCATGAGCTGGAATGATACGCACGGTTGAGCGTATAGAAAAATTCTCTCGCCGTACGGAGTCTGGACCACGCCAAAACTACGTACGAAATCAGGAGGAATCAGACCATGGCACAGAAGCAAATGATTCGCATTCGTCTCAAGGCCTATGACCACCAGGTCATCGACCAGAGCGCGGAAAAGATCGTCGAGACCGCCAAGCGCACCGGCGCCGAGGTCTCCGGCCCCATTCCGCTGCCCACCAAGAAGGAGGTCGTCACCATCCTGCGGGCCGTGCACAAGTACAAGGACAGCCGCGAGCAGTTCGAGCGCCGCACCCACAAGAGACTGATCGACATCACCAAGTCCACCCCCGAGACCGTGGAGGCCCTGATGGCTCTGGAGCTTCCTGCCGGCGTGGAGATCGAGATCAAACTCTGATCTCGCCGCGATACCTTATTTATTATTTCGTTTGCTGAACCAAGTCCATCGTCTTGCGAGATGGACGGGTCATGTCGGCAGAGCAATGCGGCGGTACCCAAACCGGACGTATCTAAGCCGACCAATAACCTTTAAGGAGGAATATCCATGAAAGCGATCATCGGCAAAAAGGTGGGCATGTCCCAGATTTTTGACGAGAACGGCCGCGTGATCCCCGTCACCGTCATTGAGGCGGGTCCCTGCACGGTCGTTCAGAAGAAGACTTCCGAAAAGGAAGGCTATGAAGCGGTCCAGCTGGGCTTCGGCGACATTGCCGAGCGCAAGCTGACCAAGCCCGAGATGGGCCATTTGAACAAGGCCGGCGTGGGCCCCAAGAAGTACCTGCGGGAATTCGACCTGGAGAACGCCGCCGAGCTGAATGTTGGCGACGTGGTCAAGGCGGATACCTTCGCCGTGGGTGACTTTGTGGACGTCACCGGCATCAGCAAGGGCCATGGCTACGCCGGCGTCATCAAGCGCCACGGCGCCCATCGCCTGAAGGAGACCCACGGCAGCGGCCCCGTGCACCGGCACGCCGGCTCCATGGGCTCTTCCACCGATCCGTCCCGCATCTTCAAGGGCAAGATCGGCGCCGGCCACATGGGCGTTGACCAGGTGACCGTGCAGAACCTGTCCGTTGTGAAGGTCGACCCCGAGCTGAACATGCTGGTGGTCTGCGGCGCCGTTCCCGGTCCCAAGGGCGGTCTTGTCACCATCAAGTCCACCGTCAAGGTCCACAAGGTCAAGCAGGCCGGCGCGGACATCAGCAAGAACCCGCAGAAGGCTTCCGGCCGCAACCCGCAGAAGGCTTCTGCCAGAAACAAGTAAGAAAGGGGTGCTTCGATCATCATGTCTACCGTGAAAGTTTTGAATATGGCCGGCGCAGAGGTCGGCACCGTGGAGCTGAACGACGCGATCTTCGGGATCGAGCCCAACGAGGTCGTTGTGCATGAAGTCGTGAAGAACCATCTCGCCAATTGCAGACAGGGCACCCAGAGCGCGCTGACCTGGGCCGAGGTCTCCGGCGGCGGCAAGAAGCCCTGGCGCCAGAAGGGCACCGGACACGCCCGCCAGGGCAGCACCCGGGCTCCCCAGTGGACCCATGGCGGCGTCGTGTTTGCCCCCAAGCCCCGGTCCTACAGCTATGTGCTCAACAAGAAGGTCAAGCGCCTGGCGCTCAAGTCCGTGCTCTCCGCCAAGGCTGCCGAGGGCAAGCTGGTGGTCATCGACGCCATCCGGCTGGACGCCATCAAGACCGCCGCGTTCCGCAAGTTCCTGGACGCCGTGCAGGTGGACGGCAAGGCCGTCGTGGTGACGCCCGAGGTGGACACCACCGTGGTCCGCAGCGCCCGGAACATCCCCGGCGTCCTCACCACCCCCGCCGCCCAGTTGAATGTCTATGACATCATCAACGCGACGTACCTGGTGGTGGATCAGGCCGCTCTTTCCAAGATCGAGGAGGTGTATGCGTAATGGCTACCGCATATGACATCATCATCCGTCCCATCATCACCGAGCGTGCCATGGCCGGCGCCGCCGACAAGAAGTACGCGTTCGAGGTGGCCCGGGACGCCGGCAAGATCGAGATCAAGAAGGCCGTGGAGGAGATCTTCGGCGTGAAGGTCCAGTCCGTCAATACCCTGACGGTGCCCGGCAAGGAAAAGCGCATGGGCGCCGGCCGCCCCGGCATGACCAAGACGTGGAAAAAGGCCTACGTCCAGCTGACGGCGGATTCCAAGACCATCGAGTTCTTCGAAGGCATGGTCTGATAGGGAAGGAGTGTAAAGCAGAATGTCTATCAAATCTTTTAAGCCGACGACTCCCTCCCGTCGCCAGATGACGGTCTCCGGTTTCGACGGCGTTGACAAGAAGGCCAAGCCCGAGCCCAGCCTGACCGAGCCCCTGAAAAAGAGCTCCGGCCGCAACAGCTATGGCCGCATCACCGTCCGCCACCGCGGCGGCGGCAACAAGCGCAAGTACCGCGTGATCGACTTCAAGCGCGACAAGCATGACATGTTCGCCACTGTCCTGCGCCTGGAGTATGACCCCAACCGCTCCGCCAACATCGCCCTCCTGGAGTATGAGGACGGCGAGCGCCGCTACATCCTGGCTCCCGTGGGCCTCAATGCCGGCGACAAGGTGGAGTCCGGCGCCGGCGCCGACATCAAGGTCGGCAACGCCCTGCCCATCGCCAACATCCCCGTGGGTACCGTGATCCACAACATTGAGCTCCATCCCGGCAACGGCGCCCAGCTGGTGCGCTCCGCCGGCACCGCCGCTCAGCTCATGGCCAAGGAGGGCAACGACGCCCAGATCCGCATGCCCTCCGGCGAGGTGCGCATCGTGCGGACCAACTGCATGGCCACCATCGGCCAGGTGGGCAACATCGACCACGAGAACATCAACATCGGCAAGGCGGGCCGCAAGCGCCACATGGGCTGGCGGCCCACCGTCCGCGGCAGCGTTATGAACCCCAATGACCACCCCCACGGCGGCGGCGAGGGCCGTGCGCCTGTGGGCCGTCCCGGTCCTGTGACTCCGTGGGGCAAGCCCGCCATGGGCTACAAGACCCGCAAGGGCAAGAACCCCACCAGCAAGTTCATCGTCAAGCGCCGCAACGAGAAGTAAGGGAGGCAAGAAAATATGAGCAGATCCATCAAAAAAGGCCCGTATGTTGCCCCGGAGCTTCTCAAGCGGGTCGAGGAAATGAACGCCAAGAACGAAAAGAAGGTCCTGAAGACCTGGAGCCGCGCCTCCACCATCTTCCCCGCCTTCGTCGGCCACACCATCGCCGTGCACGATGGCCGCAAGCACGTGCCCGTCTATATCCAGGAGGATATGGTGGGTCACAAGCTGGGTGAGTTCGCACCCACCCGCACCTTCCGCGGCCACCGCAAGGACAACTGAGTAAAGGAGGATGCCGAACATGGAAGAGAATAAAGTCGCAAAAGCCTACCTGCGCTATGTCCGCATCGCTCCCCGCAAGGTCCAGATCGTGTGCGATCTGATCCGCGGCAAGGATGCCGCCACTGCCATGGCCATCCTGATGCAGACCCCCAAGGCCGCCTCTGAGCCGCTGCAAAAGCTCCTCAAGAGCGCCGTGGCCAACGCCGAGAACAATTTCGGCATGGACCCCGCCAAGCTGGTGGTGTCCGAGGTGTTCGCCACCCCCGGCCCCATCCTCAAGCGGATGATGCCCCGGGCCCAGGGCCGCGCCTACCGTATCAACAAGCGCACTTCTCACGTCACCCTGGCTGTGACGGAAAAGGCATAAGAGGGAGGAGAACAGTTTATGGGACAGAAAGTCAATCCCCACGGCCTGCGCGTGGGCGTCATCAAAGACTGGGATTCCCGTTGGTATGCCAGTGAGGAAAAGGTCGGCGACCTGATCGTGGAGGATCAGAAGATCCGCAAGTACCTGAAGAAGACCCTGTACGGCGCCGGCGTTCCCAAGATCGAGATCGAGCGCAGCAACGATACCGTGACCATCTTCCTGCACTGCGCCCGTCCGGGCATGGTCATCGGCAAGGGCGGCGAGCAGATCGAGCAGTACCGCCTGGCCGTGGAGAAGATGATCGGCAAGAAGGTCAAGCTGAACATCGTCGAGGTCCGCAACCCCGACATGAACGCTCAGCTGGTGGCGGAGAACATCGCCGCCCAGCTGGAAAAGCGCATCAGCCACCGCCGCGCCATGAAGAACGCCATGGCCCGCGCCATGCGCGCCGGTGCCAAGGGCATCAAGACCTGCTGCTCCGGCCGTCTGGGCGGCCGCGAGATCGCCGGCGTGGAGCACTATCACGAGGGCACCATCCCCCTGCAGACCATCCGCGCCGACATTGAGTACGGCTTCGCGGAGGCTGCCACCACCTTCGGCCGCATCGGCGTGAAGGTGTGGATCTACAAGGGCGAGGTCCTCTCTCAGACCCTGCGCACCACGCCCCGAACCATGGACACCTCCAAGCCCTATCAGGAGCGCCGGGAGCGTCGTCCCCGCCGGGATGGCGACCGCCGCGGCGGCTTCAACCGGGACCGTCAGGGCGGCAGCTTCAACCGTGACCGCCAGGGCGGGTTCAACCGCGGCGGCCAGGGCCGTCCCCAGGGCGGCTTCAACCGCGCCAACAACACCAGCCGGCCCGCCGGCGCAGCCCCCGCTAAGGAAGGAGGAGCGCAGTAATGCTTCTGCCGAAGAGAGTCAAGTATCGCCGTGTGCACCGCGGCCGCATGACCGGTAAGGCCACCCGTGGCAACACCCTGGCCTACGGTGAGTTTGGTCTCCAGGCCACCGAGCCTGCGTGGATCACCAGCAATCAGATCGAGGCCGCCCGTATCGCTATGACCCGTTACACTAAGCGCGGCGGTCAGGTGTGGATCAAGATCTTCCCCGACAAGCCCGTGACCAAGAAGCCTGCCGAGACCCGCATGGGCTCCGGTAAGGGCTCTCCCGAGTTCTGGGTCGCCGTCGTGAAGCCCGGCCGGGTCCTCTTTGAGATCGCCGGCGTGTCCGAAGAAGTTGCCCGCGAGGCGCTGCGTCTGGCCAGCCACAAGCTGCCCATCAAGACGAAGATCGTCGCCCGCACCGAGGAAGCAGGTGAGTGAAGATGAAGGCAAGTGAAATCCGTAAGATGACCCCCGAGGAGCTGAATGAGAAGCTGGCGGGCTTGAAGAAGGACCTCTTCTTCCTGCGCATGCAGCACGCCACCAATCAGCTGGACAATCCCGTGAAGATCCGGGAGACCAAGCATGACATTGCCCGAGTCAAAACTGTTTTGGCAGAGCTCGCGGCTTCTGACAAGCAGTGAGAAGGAGGGAAACGAACATGAACGAAGAGAAGAGAACTTCCTCCCGCAAGACCCGGGTCGGAAAGGTCGTTTCTGACAAGATGGACAAGACCGTGGTGGTGGCCATCGCGGACCGGGTCGCCCATCCTCTGTACAAGAAGATCGTCGGCCGCACCTACAAGCTGAAGGCTCACGACGAGAAGAACGAGTGCGGCATCGGCGATACGGTCAAGGTGATGGAGACCCGCCCCCTGTCCAAGGACAAGCGCTGGCGCGTGGTCGAGATCATTGAAAAAGCGAAGTAAGGAGGTGCCGAGAATATGATTCAGCAGGAAACCTTTCTGAAGGTGGCCGATAATACCGGCGCCAAGGAGATCAAGTGCATCCGTGTTCTGGGCGGCTCCAAGCGGAAGTTCGGCAACATCGGCGATGTGATCGTCGCCTCCGTCCGCAAGTCCACCCCCGGCGGCACCGTGAAGAAGGGCGAGGTCGTCAAGGCCGTCATCGTCCGCAGCGCCAAGGGCGTCCGCCGGGCGGACGGCACCTATGTCCGCTTTGACGACAACGCCGCCGTCCTCATCAAGGACGACAAGAACCCCAGAGGTACCCGTATCTTTGGGCCTGTGGCTCGTGAGCTGCGCGACAAGGATTACATGAAGATCCTGTCCCTCGCTCCCGAAGTGATTTGAGGAGGGCAGCGAAATGGCTATGAACATCAAGAAGGGCGATACCGTTGTCGTCCTGTCCGGCAAGGACAAGGGTAAGCAGGGCAAGGTGCTGGGCACCGTTCCCTCTGAGCTGAAGGTGGTCGTGGAGGGCATCAACATGGTGACCTGCCATGTCAAGCCCCGCCGCCAGGGCGAGGAGGGCGGCATCGTCCGCCGGGAGGCCGCCATCGCCTCCAGCAAGGTGCAGGTGGTGTGCCCCAAGTGCTCCAAGCCCACCCGCGTGGCCCACAAGGTCGAGGGTGACAAGAAGAGCCGCGTGTGCAAGCACTGCGGCGCGGAGCTGTGAGAAAGGAGAGCTGACAAATGGCCAGATTGAAAGAAGCCTATAAAGCCGAAGTCGCTCCCGCTCTGATGAAGCAGTTCGGCTACAAGAGCGTCATGCAGATCCCCAAGATCGACAAGGTGGTCGTGAACGTGGGCTGCGGCGAGGCGCGTGAGAATTCCAAGGTGCTGGAGAACGTGGCGGGGGATCTCGCCAAGATCACCGGCCAGAAGCCCATCATCACCCGGGCCCGCAAGTCCATCGCCAACTTCAAGCTGCGCGAGGATATGCCCATCGGCGCCAAGGTCACCCTCCGGGGCGACAAGATGTGGGAGTTTTTGGACCGCCTGTTCAACGTGGCCCTGCCCCGCGTGCGTGACTTCCAGGGCATCAACCCCAACTCCTTCGACGGCCGCGGCAACTATGCCCTGGGCATCAAGGAGCAGCTGATCTTCCCCGAGATCGAGTACGACAAGATCGACAAGATCCGCGGCATGGATGTGGTCATCTGCACCACCGCGCAAACCGATGAAGAGGCCCGCGCTCTGCTTCAGCAGGTCGGCGCTCCCTTCGCCCGCTAAGGAGGAAGAGACAATGGCTAAGAAATCGATGATCCTCAAGCAGCAGCGGCCTGCCAAGTACTCCACCCGGAAGTACAACCGTTGCAAGCTCTGCGGCCGGCCCCACGCCTACCTGCGTGACTACGGCGTGTGCCGCATCTGCTTCCGGGAGCTTGCCTACAAGGGCGAGATCCCCGGCGTCCGGAAGGCGTCCTTCTGAACATCCTGCCCGGAAGGGACCGGACCCAGACCCACTTTTTTGCGACCACGGCCTTGGATATGGGGCCTTGGGAGAACGGATGGCGAAAGGTCATGACGAATTGGGCACCATGCGCGAGCAGACTGCTCCATTCGCCATGATACCTCGCTGCCGCAGCGGTTTTCGGACCGCAACTCTAAAATAGGAGGATTTACCATGCATATCACCGATCCTGTTGCGGATATGCTCACCCGCATCCGCAACGCCAACAGTGCCAAGCACGACACCGTGGATGTTCCCGCCTCCAACATGAAGAAGAGCATTGCTCAGATCCTGCTGGACGAGGGCTACATCAAGAGCTTCCAGGTGGTGGACGACGGCCTTCAGGGCATGATCCACATCACGCTGAAGTACAACGCCGGCAAGGAAAAGGTCATCACCGGCCTTCGCCGCGTTTCCAAGCCGGGCCTTCGGGTCTACGTGGGCGCCGACGAGCTGCCCCGCGTGCTCCGCGGCCTGGGTATCGCCATCATCTCTACGTCCAAGGGCGTCATGACCGACAAGAAGGCCCGCGAGCTCCATGTCGGCGGCGAGGTCCTGGCGTTCGTCTGGTAAGGAGGGTACGGAACCATGTCAAGAATCGGCAGAATGCCCATTACCGTTCCCACCGGCGTCACCGTGGATGTGGCCGAGGGTAATGTGGTCACCGTGAAGGGACCCAAGGGCCAGCTCACGCGCACGCTGCGCCCCGAGATGATTATTAAGCAGGAAGGCACTACGATCACCGTGGAGCGGCCTTCCGACGACAAGCTGCACCGCTCTCTCCACGGCCTGACCCGCACGCTCCTCAACAACATGGTCGTCGGCGTGACCGAGGGCTACAAGAAGGAGCTGGAGGTCAACGGCGTGGGTTACCGTGTGGCCAAGGAAGGAAGCAACCTGGTCATGAACCTGGGCTTCTCCCATCAGGTGATCGTTTCTGAGATCGAGGGCATCACCATCGACGTCCCCGCTCCCAATAAGATCGTCATCAGCGGCTGCGACAAGCAGGCTGTGGGCCAGTTTGCCGCCGAGGTCCGCGAGAAGCGTCCTCCCGAGCCGTATAAGGGCAAGGGCATCAAGTACGCTGATGAAGTCATCCGCCGCAAGGTCGGCAAGACCGGCGCCAAGAAGTAAGGAGGTGTGCCGTTATGATTAAAAGACCGAATACCAATGCTCAGCGCCTCAAGCGCCACAAGCGCGTGCGCGCCAAGATCTCCGGCACTCCTGAGATGCCGCGTTTGAACGTGTTCCGCAGCGAGGCCAACATCTACGCCCAGGTCATCGACGATGTGAACGGTGTGACTCTGGCCTCCGCCTCCTCCCTGGATAAGGCTGTGGAGGGCTACGGCGGCAATGTGGCCGCGGCTGAGGCCGTGGGCAAGCTGGTGGCCGAGCGTGCCTTGGCCAAGGGCATCGAGACCGTGGTCTTCGACCGCGGCGGCTACCTGTATCACGGTCGTGTCAAGGCTCTGGCCGAGGGCGCCCGTGAAGGCGGCCTGAAATTCTAAGGAAGGAGGAACGACAACAATGCCGAGATTTGAAAGAGAGCAGAGCGAGTATATCGAAAAGGTCGTTTCCCTGAACCGCGTATCCAAGACCGTCAAGGGCGGCCGCGTCATGAAGTTCTCCGCGCTGGTCGTCGTTGGCGACGGCAAGGGCAAGGTGGGCTACGGCCTGGGCAAGGCCGCTGAGGTCCCCGAGGCCATCCGCAAGGGCATCGAGGCTGCCAAGAAGAACATGATTACCGTGACCCTCTCCGGCAGCACCATCCCCCACGAGACCATCGGTGAGGCCGGCGCCGGCCGCGTGCTCATGAAGCCCGCCGCTCCCGGTACCGGCGTGATCGCCGGCGGCGCGGTGCGTGCCGTGGTGGAGGCCGCGGGCATCAAGGACATCCGCAGCAAGTGCCTGCGTTCCAACAACCCCAATAACGTTGTCGCCGCTGCCTTCCAGGGCCTCAAGAGCATGCGCGGAGCCGAGGAAGTGGCCCGTGTGCGCGGCAAGAACGTGGCCGACATCGTGGGCTAAGGAGGCGCAAACATGGCTAATCTGAACATTAAGCTCGTCAAGAGCCTGAACGGCCGCCTGGAAAAGCAGGTCGCCACCGCTCATTCCCTGGGCCTGCGCAAGATCGGTGACGTCACCGTGCAGCCCGACAACGATTCCACCCGCGGCAAGATCGCCAAGATCGGCTACCTGCTGCAGGTGACCGAAGTGAAGTAAGGAGGCACGGTATTATGAAGTTGAGCGAACTGTCTCCCGCTGAGGGCTCCGTCCGCAGCGCGTACCGCAAGGGCCGGGGCGCCGGTTCCGGCAACGGTAAGACCGGCGGCCGCGGCCACAAGGGCCAGAAGGCCCGCTCCGGCGGTAAGGTCCGCGTGGGCTTCGAGGGCGGCCAGATGCCTCTGGCCCGCCGCATCCCCAAGCGCGGCTTCAACAACATCTTCGCAAAGCCCCTGGAGATCATCAACCTGAACGCACTGAACGCCTTTGAGGACGGGGAGACCGTTACCGCCGAGGCGCTGCTGGAGAAGGGCATCCTCTCCAAGTGCACCTACGGCTACAAGGTCCTTGGGAACGGCAAGGTTTCCAAGAAAGTCACCGTAAAGGCTTCTGCTTTCTCCGCATCTGCCAAAGAGGCCATCGAGGCGGCTGGCGGAAAGGCCGAGGTGATGTAACGTGATCCAGACGATTCGCAAGGCGTGGGCAATCCCCGAGCTGCGGAAAAAGATCATCTTTACACTCCTCATCCTGCTGATCTTCCGGATCGGCAACGCCATCACCGTCCCCTATATCAACACCACCGCCCTGAAGACCCAGCTGGACGCCATGGGCACCACCTACTTCGGCCTGCTCAACGCCATGAGCGGCGGCGCCTTCTCTATGGCGACGGTGTTCGCCCTGAGCATCCAACCCTATATCAACAGCTCCATCATCATCCAGCTGCTGACCGTCGCCATCCCCGCCCTGGAGCGGCTGGCGAAGGACGGCGGTGAGGAGGGCCGCAAGAAGATCCAGGCCATCACCCGGTATGCCACCATCGCCATCGCCATTCTCCAGGCTGTGGGGTACTACTTCATGATCCGCCGGTACGGCATCCTGGAGACCGGGGCTGACGGCGTGTGGCCCGCCCTGGTGATCGTCATCACGCTGATCGCCGGCTCCTCCTTTGTGATGTGGATGGGCGAGCAGGTCACCGAGTTCGGCGTGGGCAACGGCATCTCCATCATCCTCTTCGCCGGCATCCTCTCCCGCTTCCCCAACATGATCGCGAGCCTGGCCTCCGGTATCCGCCGCTGGTCCACCATCCGCAGTGGGGAGCTGACGCTGGACAGCCTGACCTCTGCCGGCTACACCAGCACCCAGGCCCAGCAGGTCCTGGATTCCGCCATCGCCCCCTGGGCAGCGGTTCTGCTGGTGGTGGGCATGCTGGCGCTGATCGTGTTCATCGTGTTCATCAACGACGCCGAGCGCCGCATCCCCGTGCAGTACGCCAAGCGTCAGGTGGGCCGGAAGATGTACGGCGGCCAGAGCACCAACCTGCCCATGAAGGTGGGCATGGCCGGCGTGCTGCCTGTCATCTTCGCGCAGAGCATCGCCTCCCTGCCCATCACCGTGTGGAGCTTCATCGGCGTCCCCGCGGAGGGCACGGTGTCCTACTCCATCTATAAGGCCATCGACACCCAGTCGGTGATCTATATGGTCATCTACTTCATGATGATCATCGGCTTCAGCTATTTCTACGCCAGCATCCAGTTCAACCCCGTAGAGATCGCCAACAACCTGAAGAAGCAGGGCGGCTTCATCCCGGGCTTCCGTCCCGGCAAGCCCACCATCGACTTCATCAAGCGCGTGCTGAACCGGATCACCTTCTTCGGCGCGGTGTACCTTGGCATCGTGGCCATCTGCCCGCTGATCGTGGGCAAGATCGTGGGCAACAGCTCCGTTTCCATCGGCGGCACTTCCGTCATCATCGTGGTGGGTGTGGCGCTGGAGACCGTAAAGGCCCTGGAGTCCCAGATGCTGATGCGTCAGTACAAGGGCTTCCTGGAGTGAGAAAGAGGGCAGCTTTATGAAACTGATCCTGTTGGGCGCCCCCGGCGCCGGCAAAGGCACACAGGCCGAGATCCTGTGCAAGGAATTGAACATCCCCACCATTTCCACCGGCAACATCCTCCGCGCCGCCATCAAAAACGGCACCCCCACCGGCCTGAAGGCCAAGTCCTTCATGGACGCGGGGCAGCTGGTGCCCGATGAGGTCATCATCGGCGTCATCACCGAGCGGCTGGCGGAGCCCGACTGCCGGAACGGCTACATCCTGGACGGGGTGCCCCGCACCATCGCCCAGGCCGAGGCCCTGGAGCAGGCCGGGATCGTGTTTGACGCCGTAGTCTCCATTGAGATCTCTGACGAGACCATCACGGAGCGCATGAGCGGCCGCCGGGTCTGCGAGGGCTGCGGCGCCAGCTACCATGTGGTGGCGGTGCCTCCCAAGCAGGAGGGCGTGTGCGACAAGTGCGGCGCCAAGCTGATCCGGCGCAAGGATGATGAACCCGAGACGGTCAAGGCTCGTCTTGCGGTCTATCATAAGGAGACCGAGCCGCTGAAGGACTTTTACGCCCAGCGGGGTCTTCTGAAATCTGTTGAAAACCAGCCGACTGTTGCGGAGACCTCTCAGGTCATCCTCCGCGCTCTGGGGAGATGAGCGCATGATCACGCTCAAATCCGCTCATGAGATCGAACTGATGCGCCGTGCCGGTAAAATTACCGCGGCTGCCCGTGCGTTAGCAGGGGAAATGGTAAGGCCCGGCGTAACAACCCAGGAGATCGACAGAGAAGTGGAGCATTTCATCCGCAAACAGGGGGCGGTCCCGTCCTTCCTCCATTACAACGGCTATCCGGCCAGCGCCTGCATCAGCGTCAACGACGAGATCATCCACGGCATCCCCGGCAAACGGGTCTTGCAGGAGGGCGACATCGTCAGTGTGGACGTGGGCGCGTATATCGGAGGGTTCCACGGCGACTGCGCGGCCACCTTCCCCTGCGGGAAGATCTCTCCTGAGGCTCAGGACCTCATCGACGTGACGAGGCAGAGCTTCTTCGAGGGCATCCGCAACGCGAGAGAGGGGCACCGTCTGCTGGATATTTCGGCAGCCATTCAGACCTATGTGGAAAGCCACGGATACTCCATCGTCCGGGAGTACGTGGGACACGGCGTGGGCGCGCACCTGCACGAGTCGCCGGAGATCCCCAATTACGGACACCCCGGACGGGGCGTCCGGCTCCTCCGCGGCATGACCCTTGCGATCGAGCCCATGGTGAACGCGGGCTCCGCGGCCATCCAGCAGATGAGCGACGGCTGGACCGTCAAAACGCTGGACGGCAAGTGGGCCGCGCACTATGAAAACTCGATCCTGATCACCGACGGTGAGCCGGAGATCCTGACGGTCCCCGTTGCCTGACAGGTGGACCGTATGGAGATCACAAGATCCAATATCGTTCGTTCCGCTGCCGGCAGGGACAAGGGAAAGCTCTTCGCCGTTTTGGCGGTGGAGGGGGAGTACCTCCTGCTGGCGGACGGAAAGTCCCGGAAGGTGGAATCGCCCAAGCGCAAAAAGCGCCGGCACGTGCTCTTTGTGGCGGCGGACGAGACCCGTCTTTCCGAAAAGATCAAATGTGAAGGCAAGATCACCAACAGTGAACTGCGCAGGACGCTGGCCGCTTACCGCGATCAGGTCCAACCGGACCAGGAGGGATAACGTTTGGCAAAATCCGACATGATCGAAGTGGAGGGTGTTGTGGTGGAGGCTTTGCCCAACACGACATTCCAGGTTGACATTGGAAATGGACACACCATCCTCGCGCATATCTCCGGAAAACTCAGAATGAATTTCATCAGGATCCTGCCAGGCGACAAGGTCACGGTGGAGCTCTCCCCCTACGACCTGACCCGGGGTCGGATCACCTGGCGCAGCAAGTGAGCGCGCCGGCGCAACCACAAACACAGCTGAAAGGAAGGTTACAGAACTATGAAAGTTAGACCGTCCGTGAAGCCCATGTGCGAAAAGTGCAAGATCATTCGCCGCAAAGGCCGTGTCATGGTCATTTGCGAGAATCCCAAGCACAAGCAGCGCCAGGGCTGACATTGAATTGGAGGTGCTTTAAAAGTATGGCACGTATTGCCGGTATTGACCTGCCGAAGGATAAGCGTATCGAGATCGGCCTCACCTATATCTACGGCATTGGCAGAAAGAGCGCCAAGGACATCCTGGCGCAGACGGGCGTGGACCCCGACACCCGCGTGAAGGACCTGTCCGACGCTGACGAGCAGAAGCTCCGCGACGCCATCGACGCCTACACCGTCGAGGGCGATCTGCGCCGCCAGACCGCTCTGGACATCAAGCGCCTGAGCGAGATCGGCTGCTATCGCGGCATCCGGCACCGCCGGGGCCTGCCGGTCCGCGGCCAGCGCAGCAAGACCAATGCGCGGACCCGCAAGGGACCCAAGAAGACCATCGCCAACACGAAGAAGTAAGGAGGGAGAACCAATATGGCTACTGCAAAGTCTGGCGGCAAGAAGGTCATCCGCCGCCGCCGCGAAAGAAAGAACATCGAGCGTGGTCAGGTCCATATCCGTTCTTCTTTCAACAACACCATGGTAACGGTCACCGACACCCAGGGCAACGCCATTTCCTGGGCCTCCTCCGGCGGCCTGGGCTTCCGCGGAAGCAAGAAGTCCACTCCCTTCGCGGCGCAGACCGCCGCTGAAACAGCCGCCCGCGCCGCCATGGAGCACGGCCTCAAGACCGTGGAGGTCTTCGTCAAGGGCCCCGGCCAGGGCCGTGAGGCTGCCATCCGCGCTCTGCAGGCAGTGGGACTGGAAGTGACTATGATCAAGGACGTCACTCCCATTCCCCACAACGGCTGCCGTCCGCCGAAGCGTCGTCGCGTGTAATCGAAAGAGGAGGTAACAAGCAATATGGCAAAGAATATGCAGCCGATTGCCAAGCGCTGCAAGGCTTTGGGCATTTCTCCTGCCGTGATGGGCTATGCGAAGAAGGAGACCAATCGCAATCCCGGCGGCCAAATGAGAAGGAAGAAGAGCGATTACGGCATCCAGCTGAACGAAAAGCAGAAGGTCAAGTTCATCTACGGCATTCTGGAAAAGCAGTTCCACGACTACTATGAGGCCGCCGCCGCTGCCCCCGGCAAGACCGGCGACAACCTGCTCATCACCGTGGAGCGCCGGCTGGACAACGTGGTGTATCGCATGGGCTTCGCCATGACCCGCCGTCAGGCCCGTCAGCTGGTGAGCCACGCCCACTTCACCGTCAACGGCAAAAAGGTCAACATCCCCTCCTATCTGGTTAAGGCCGGCGACGTCATCGAGGTGGCGGAGTCCAGCCGCTCCTCCGAGGTCTTCAAGCGCCTGGTGGGTCAGGACGCCCCTGTGTTCCTGCTGCCCGCCTGGATGGAGCGCGAGAAGAACACCCTCAAGGGCACGGTGACCCGCCTTCCCGCCCGCGAGGACATCGATGTTCCCGTGGAGGAGCACCTCATCGTTGAGTTGTACTCCAAGTAATCGGAGGATACCCTCAATAATGACAGGAACGGCCTGCGGTGTGCGTTTCGCCGCCGCAATTAGAAGATGAAGGAGGGTAACCGCATGATCGAAATTGAAAAGCCCCAGATCGAGTGCATCGAAGCGCCCGGTGAGGCGACCTACGGCAAGTACGTTGTGGAGCCGCTGGAGCGGGGATACGGCACGACGTTGGGCAATGCGCTGCGCCGCATTATGCTCTCGTCCCTTCCCGGCACGGCGCCCACCACCATCAAGATCGCCGGCGTCCAGCATGAGTTTTCCACCATCCCCGGCGTCAAGGAGGACGTGACGGAGATCGTTCTCAACGTGAAGGGTCTTCTGACCAAGCTCCACAGCGACGGGGTCAAAACGGTCTACATCGAGGCCACGGGCCCCTGCGCGGTCACGGCCGGCGACATCAAGGCCGACGGTGAGGTGGAGGTCCTCAACCCCGATCTGCACATCGCCACGCTGGACAGCGGCGCTACCCTCAACATGGAGATCACCCTGTCTCACGGCCGGGGCTATGTCAGTGCCGACCGCAACAAGCCGCAGCAAAACGTCATTGGCACCATCGCGGTGGACTCCATTTACACGCCGGTCTACAAGGTGAACTACACCGTGGAGCCCACCCGTGTGGGCACCTCCAGTGACTATGACAAGCTCACCCTGGAGGTCTGGACCGACGGCACCATCACCGCCCGGGACGCCGTGTCCCTGGGCGCCAAGATCCTGTGCGACCATTTCACCCTCTTCACCGACCTCTCTGAGAACGTGGGCAGCAAGCCCACCGTGGTGGAGAAGGAGACGGCCCAGCGGGATAAGGTGCTGGAAATGACCATCGAGGAGCTGGACCTCTCCGTGCGCAGCTTCAACTGCCTCAAGCGGGCCAACATCAACACCGTCGAGGACTTGATCTCCAAGACCGAGGACGAGATGATGAAGGTCCGGAACCTGGGCCGCAAGTCCCTGGAGGAGGTCATCAACAAGCTGAGCATGATGGGGCTGCACCTGGCCGACGAGGAGGCCAACTGAATTTGCGCCGGGCGCGGCGCGCCGGGGAGACCCGGGGCGCACTTGACGCCCGGAGGCAATGCGAAATCCAACGGGGCGGGTCAGCCCCCGCCCGAAGATCCTTATAAAGGAGGAAACGGAAATGCCCGGAACTCGGAAACTTGGCAAGACCACGGACCAGCGCATGGCGATGCTGCGTCAGCAGGTCACGGATTTCCTGGACTATGGGAAGATGGAGACCACCGTCACCCGCGCCAAGGAGATCAAGCCGCTGGCTGAGAAGATGATCACCCTCGGCAAGAAGAGCGACCTGGCCGCCTATCGGCAGGCCATGAGCTTCATCACCCGTGAGGACGTGTGCAAGAAGCTCTTCAAGGAGATCGCTCCCAGCTACGCCGAGCGCAATGGCGGCTACACCCGCATCGTCCGCACCGGCGTCCGCCGGGGCGACGCCGCGGAGACGGCGATCATTGAGCTGGTAAAGTAAGCACCGAAAAAAAGCCCTTTGTCATGGGACCTGGGTACCGTGACAAAGGGCTTTTTTCTCATTTTAGTAGGGCGGAGAGGCAAGGGGCCCATGGCAAACTGCCCAAAGGAGGGCCGGATCGGGGAGGCACGATTGCTGCAGGATTTTTCGCGCCTTTGTGCTGATCTCTGAAAAATGGCGGGGATTTTCCTGAAACTGCATGAAAAAGTAAAGAACTTGCAAAAATTACCGGGATATGCCGAAAGAACATCTTGCAAAATGAAGGAACTTGCGGTATGATATGCAAGTAACCACGCAGGAAATCGATTCCAAATGAAAAGAGGATGAAAAGAATGAAGAAATTTGCGTCTATGCTGATGGCTCTGGTCATGGTGGCTGCGGTCCTGACCGGCTGCGGCGGCGGCTCCGGAAGCGCTAAGGGTGGCGACCTGAAGTTCACCACCGGCGGCGACCAGGGCACCTATTACGGCTTCGGCAGCGTCCTGGCCGGCCAGGTCAGCTCCGCCACCTCCACCAAGGTCACCGCCATCACCTCTGGCGGCTCCAAGGCCAACATCGAGAACCTGGCCGCGGGGGACGCGCAGCTGGGCTTCGTCCAGTCCGACGTCATGGCCTACGGCTATAACGGCACCCGCCTCTTTGAAAAGGCCGAGACCGGCTTTTCCACGGTGGCGGCGCTGTACATGGAGCAGGTGCAGATCGTGACGCTGGATCCCAGCATCAAGAGCGTAGCGGACCTGAAGGGCAAGACCGTCTCCATCGGTGACGCCGGCTCCGGCGTGAACTTCAACGCCATTGACATCCTGGGCGCCTATGGCCTGGACTCCGAGAAGGACATCAACCCCGTGTATGAGTCCTTCGGCACCAGCGCCGACAGCCTCCAGGACGGCAAGATCGACGCCGCCTTCGTGGTGGCCGGCGCTCCCACCACCGCCATCACTTCCCTGGCTGCCACTAAGAGCGTGTACCTGGTGAGCCTGGACGATGCGCACATCGCCGCCCTCCAGGCCGACTCCCCCTACTACAGCAAGGCCGTCATCAGCGCCGATACCTACGGTATGCCTGAGGACGCCACCACCGTGGCCGTGGGCGCCGTGGTCATCGCCCGGGACGACGTTTCCGAGGACGACGTGTACAACTTCGTCTCCGGCATCTTCGAGAACGTGGAGACCATCACCACCTCCCACGCCAAGGGCGCGGAGCTGGATCTGGACTTCGCCGCTTCCGTGACCTCCGTTCCCTATCACAAGGGCGCGGCCAAGTACTTCAGCGAGAAGGGCCTGACGGTTGCCACCAAGTAAGGCGCAGACGTGTGCAGACGGAGACTGCGGTGGGCTTGCCCGCCGCAGTCCCTTGTCCATTTCCCGCGGCGCGAAGCGAAGGAGACGGCACGATGCTGCGCGGCGCGTCCTGTGCTTCGCAGAGGATTTTGAGAGAGGAGAAGCAATATGAGCCTTTGGAAGAAAGACCCGAAGCCCCTTGTGGAGGATACCGGCGTGGGCACTGCGGCAGATGTGGAAGCCGTGATGAAAAAGTACGACCGGGAGTCCAATGTCCGCATCTGGGAGGGCACGCCCAAGCTGGTGATCCGGACGATCATGGCGCTGTTCTCGGTGTACTGCATCTTCGTCACCCTGTTCTATAAGGGCCTTAAGGAGGTCACCCTGACCGCCTTTCTGGCGCTGATTTTGGTGGTGGGGTATCTCAACTACCCTGCCCGGAAGGGCCACGTCCGGCCAAACCACATCCCCTGGTACGATGTGGTCATCATGGTGCTGGGCGCCGGGTCTTTGTTCTACTATACCTTCCACGCCACGGCCATCATCCAAAAGGCCACCTCCATCACCAATGACCCCCTCATGGTTATCATGGCGGTGCTGGCCATCCTGGCGCTGATGGAGCTGTGCCGCCGCAGCGTGGGCCTTCCCATCCTGTGCGTGGTGGGCGTGCTGCTGGTGTACACCCTGGTCACCACCCGCTTTGGAAAGGTCATCTACGACCTGTACTACGCCAAGACCGGCATCATGAACACCCCCATCGACGTGTGCGCCAAGTACATCGTGGTGTTCATCATCTTCGGCGCCTTCCTGGAGCGGACAGGCATCTCCAACTTCTTCATCAACCTGGCCAACGCCGTGGCCGGGTCCACCTCCGGCGGCCCCGCCAAGGTGGCGGTCATCTCCTCCGCCCTGTGCGGCATGGTGTCCGGCTCCTCCGTGGGCAACACCGTCACCACCGGCTCCGTCACCATCCCCATGATGAAAAAGACCGGCTACAAGGGCGAGTTCGCCGGCGCGGTGGAGGCGGCCGCCTCTACCGGCGGGCAGATCATGCCCCCCATTATGGGCGCCGCCGCCTTCCTCATGGCGGAGTATATGGGCGTGAGCTACGCCAAGGTGGCGGTCACTGCCATCCTGCCCGCCGTGCTGTACTTCACCGGCATCTACATCGCCGTCCATCTGGAGGCGAAGAAGCTGGGCCTCAAGGGCATCCCCCGGGACGAGCTTCCC
Organism: Oscillibacter sp.; assembly: GCA_017469475.1. Classification (GTDB taxonomy): domain Bacteria; phylum Bacillota; class Clostridia; order Oscillospirales; family Oscillospiraceae; genus Oscillibacter. Next base: position 21,635 of record JAFUGI010000027.1, read on the forward strand.
AAGCTGGGCCTTCTGATGAAGAAGATCTATCTGCTGCTGCCCCTGGTGATCCTGGTGTGGCTGGTCTCCACCTCCACCCGCTCCATGGCCTACTCCGCCGCCATCGCCATTCTGGTGACCATCGCGGTGGGCCTTCTCAACGGCGTCTTCTATAAGGAAGAGAAGCTGACCTTCACCAAGTTCGTGGATGCGCTGGAGTCCGGCGCCCGGGGCACCATCACCGTGGCCGTGGCCTGCGCCATGGCCGGCATCGTGGCCGGGTGCATCACCTCCACCGGCCTTGCCTCCCGCCTCATCACCGCCATCGTGACGGTCTCCGGCGGCCGGGCCATGATCGCGCTGGTGCTGACCATGCTGTGCTGCATCGTGCTGGGCATGGGCGTGCCCACCACCGCCAACTACTGTATCATGGCGGCCACCTGCGCCCCCATCCTGACCAACGACGCCATCGGCATCCCGGTGATGGCGGCTCACTTCTTCGTGTTCTACTTCGGCATCGTGGCGGACATCACTCCGCCGGTGGCCCTGGCGGCCTACGCCGGCTCCGCCATCGCCAAGGCCCCGCCCATGCGGACGGCCCTCAACGCCACCAAGCTGGCCATCGCGGCCTTCATTGTGCCCTACATCTTCGCCCTGAACCCCGCCATGCTGTTCGTAGGCGTGGAGCACTGGTGGGAGGTGGCCATCATCGTGGTGACCTCCCTGGCCGGCCTCTTCGGCGTGGCCGCCGCCCTGAACGGCTTTTTGTACCGGTCCATCCATCCCCTGCTCCGCGTGGCCATCGCGGCGGGCGGCCTGTGCATGATGATCCCCGGCACCCTGACTGACGTGATCGGTCTGGTGGTGGTGGCGGCTGTGGTGCTGTTCCAGCGCGGCGGCGCCCGGAAGAAGACCGCATAACTCCATATGGACGGCGCGCCGCGGAGGCCTCCGCGGCGCACCTTCTTGCCCCGAAAAAAGGGAGGAGGCGGACCGAAACGGAAAAAGACGATCCCGAGGGGGGAACTTTTTCGCCGCTTTCGCCGTCTAATTTTTGTGAGACGGTTCGTCCTTTCTGCGACAGTAGCGAGGAGAGCGGAAACTGTAACCGTTTTGTTGTTGTATTCCCCAGTCAACTGTACTAAGATGAGCGGTACAGTTTTTGACTGGAACGGCAAAGGAGAAGCATCATGGCAGAGCTTATGGAAAACACCGAACAGACGACGCCTGTGACTCAGCAGACCCCGGCGGAGCAGGCGCCGGAGAAGAAGCCGAAAAAGAAGCTTTCCCGCAAGGCCCGGCGGCGGATCGTCCGCCTCATCATCCTGGCGGTGATCCTGGGCGCCGCGGGCTTCGCGGCCCACCATTTCCTGGGCGGCGGCGGCAGCTCCGGCAGGAATACCGAGGTGGTGACGGACACCGTGCAGTACGGCGCCATCACCGCCAAGGTGGACGGAAATGGCCTGACCAAGGCCAAAAACAGCGAGACCATCACCATCACCACCTCCGGCACCGTGCAGGACGTGATGGTGTCCGAGGGCGACACGGTGACGGCGGGCACGCCGCTCTTCGTCATCGACTCCGAGGCCGCCCGCACGGCGGTGGAGAAGGCCCGCAAGGATGTGGAGGGCTATGAAAAGCAGCTGCGCACCCTGCAAAAGGACATCGCGGGGCTGAATCTGGCGGCCGGCTATGCCGGCAAGCTGATGGACACCATCACCCTGAACCCGGGAGACGAGATCTCCAAGGGCCAGAAGGTGGCCACTCTCGCGGACGATACCCGCCTGCGCCTGACCCAGTACTACAGCTACGCCTATGCGGGCGATCTGAAGCAGGGCCAGACCATGGAGGTCTCCATCCCCGCCCTCATGTCTACCCTCCAGGGGAAGATCGAGGCGGTCCACATGGTCAGCCGCATCACGCCGGAGGGGTCCAAGCTCTTCTCCGTGGACGTCATCGTGGAGAACCAGGGGGCCCTGACTGCCGAGATGGAGGCCTCCGCCATCGCCACGGTGAACGGCGAGGCGGTGTACCCCTATGAGCCCGGCAAGCTGGAATACTACCGGGTGGGCGATCTGAACTCCACCGTCAGCGGCACCGTGCTCTCCAGCGCGTTGGTGGACTATCTGCCCGTTTCCGCCGGGCAGGTGCTGGTGCGCATCGACGGGGAGGACAGCGAGAGCGAGATCTTCTCCGTAGAGCAGAGCCTGGACGACGCCCGGGACAACCTGGAGACCGCCCAGAAGAACCTGGCCAACTGCAGCGCCGTGGCCCCCATCGACGGGCGGGTCATCGGGCTGAACATCCAGATCGGGGACGAGGTCCCCGCCAACACGGCGGTGGTCACCATTTCCGACACCTCCACCATCATCGTCAACGCCACGGTGGACGAGATGAACAGCCGCTACATCCAAAAGGGCATGATGGTGGATCTGGACCAGTGGGGCACCCCCGCCTTCGGCGTGGTGGAGAGCTTCAGCCTGTCCTCCACCGTCAATAACGGCGTCGCCACTTATCCCATGGTGATCTCCGTGGACAACTCCGACGGGTCCATCCAGGTCAACAGCAACATCCGCTATTCTCTCGTGGCCAGCCAGAACGACAACTGCCTGGTGGTGCCCATCCAGTGCGTGCGCACCGTGGCCACCGAGGAGGGCGAGACCATGACAGTGGTGTACGTGGGCGGCGAGAAGCCGGAAAACGCCCTGGAGGGCATCAACTCCGACGAGGAGATCCCCGAAGGCTTCTGGCCCGTCCAGGTGGAGACCGGCATCCAGGATACCTACAACGTGGAGATCCGCTCCGGCCTGGAGAAGGGCATGGAGGTCTTCACCCAGATCCAGACCATGGAGGCCTGGGGCTGATATGACACATCTCATCGAACTGCGGCAGGTCTATAAGATCTACGCCGAGGGGCTGGAGAGCGAGGTCCGGGCCTTGGACGGGGTGAGCCTGACCATCGACCAGGGCGAGTTCGTGGCGGTGGTGGGCCAGTCCGGCTCTGGCAAGTCCACCATGATGAACGTGCTGGGCTGCCTGGACATCCCCACCCGGGGCGACTATCTGCTGGACGGCACGGACGTTCGGGATTTGACGGACCGGGAGCTCTCCCGCATCCGCAACAAGCAGATCGGCTTCATCTTTCAGCAGTACAACCTGATCCAGACCCTGAGCGTGCTGGAAAACGTGGAGCTGCCCCTGATCTACCAGGGCATCGACCCCATCGACCGGCGGGACATGGCCATGGAGGCGCTGGAGCGGGTGGGCCTTGCGGGCCGCACCAAGCACAAGCCCACGGAGATGTCCGGCGGCCAGCAGCAGCGGGTGGCCATCGCCCGGGCCATCGCCACCCGGCCGCCCATCATCATGGCCGACGAGCCCACCGGCGCTCTGGACTCCCGCACAGGACTGGAGGTGCTGGACTTCCTGCGGAGACTGAACAAGGAGGGCAGCACCGTTATCCTCATCACCCACGATAACGGCATTGCCGCCACGGCCCGGCGCATCGTGCGCCTGTCCGACGGCAAGATCATCGAGGATCACGACCAGGAGGTGGACTGGTACACATGAACATCGCGCAGGCATTCAAAATGGCATGGAAGTCCATCTGGGGCAAGAAGGGCCGCTCGGCCCTGACCATCCTGGGCATCTTCATCGGCATCGCGGCGGTGATGACCATTGTCTCCGTGATGGAGGGCATGAAGCAGAAGACCATGGAGCAGTATGCCGCCATGGGCTCCAACCGCATCAACGTGAGCATCTACTCCTGGATGTACGACGCCGACGGGAACGACATCTCCCGGGACTACTTTCCCGATCTTTATGATTTCTGCGCCGGGCTGAAGGAGTACGTGGAGGGCGTGACCCCCAGCGGCTATTGCAGCGCCACGGTGGTGTACGGCACCAAGTCCTCCGCCAACATGGAGTACCAGTGGGACGAGATGGGAAACCTCACCGGCGAGGTGCCGCCCCAGATCTACAGCGGCAGCGACCAGTACAGCCGCTGCAACAACCTGACCCTCGCCAAGGGCCGGGACCTGGCCCTGCTGGACATCAACGACTATAACCAGGTGTGCGTGCTGGGCGCCGAGGCGGCCAAGACCTTCTTCGGAAGCGTGAACCCGGTGGGCCAGAAGATGCAGTTTAACGGCAAGGACTTCACCGTGGCGGGGGTGTACACCGCCCGCCTTTCGGAGGAGGACAGCCGCTACAGCCGTCTGGATAACTTCATCGTCGTGCCCTATACCACGGCCAATCGGGTGCTGGGGGCGGAGCGGGCCACGGAGTTCGTGGTCAAGGCCCGCAGCGATGAGGCCATGACGGAGGCCACCTCCCGCATCGCCGGTTTTTTGAAGGGACTGGTCAACACCAATACCGGCGGCTACAACGTGTACAGCGAGGACCAGTGGCGTCAGTACGCCAATGATTCGCTGAATATGATCGGCGGAGTCCTCGCGGGCATCGCGGCCATCTCGCTGCTGGTGGGCGGCATCGGCATCATGAACATCATGCTGGTCACTGTGACCGAGCGCACCCGGGAGATCGGCATCCGCCGGGCCATCGGCGCCCAGCGGGGCAGCATCGTGGCCCAGTTCCTCATTGAGGCCGCCATGCTCTGCGGCATCGGCGGCATCATCGGCATCGGCTTCGGGACCCTGGGAAGCGTCGCCTTGAGCACGCTGATGTTCCAAACGACGGTTTATCCCTCGGCGCTGGTAACGGCGGGCGCCTTTTCGCTGTCGGTGGCGCTGGGCATCCTGTTTGGCAGCTATCCGGCGGCCAAGGCGTCCCGGCTCCAGCCGGTGGAGGCCCTGCGGGCCGAGTAAAGGAGGAGAAGAGCATGAAAAAACAATTGGTATCCTGGCTGCTGGCGGTGTGCATGGCGGTGAGCCTGCTGGTACTGCCGGCCGGTGCGGCCAGCGTCACCACCTTTGCGGATGTGCGCGGGGATGACGACACGGCCCTGGCGGTGGAGACGCTGCGGCTCATGGGTGTGCTGGACGGCTATTCCGACGGGACCTTCCGCCCCTCCGGCACGCTGAACCGGGCCCAGTTCTGCAAAATGGTCATCAACGCCATCGGCGCCTCGGACGAGCTGGGGCGGTACGCCACCGTCACCGTGTTTCCGGACGTGAAGCCCTCTCACTGGGCGTCGTCCTACATCAATCTGGCCGCCAAAGGAAAGAGCATCATCGCCGGCTATGCCGACGGCAATTTCCATCCGGAGCGGTCCGTGACCCTGGGCCACGCCGTGACCATCCTGCTGCGGCTGCTGGGCTATAAGGACGCGGACATCGGCGGCGTCTGGCCGGACAGCTTCGTGGCCATGGCCCGGTCCATCGGCTTGACCGACGGCGTGGGCACCGACGGCCGCGTCGCTCTGACCCGGGCGCAGACGGCCCGGCTCTTCCTGAACCTGCTGCGCGCCGACAAGGCGGACGGCTCTCCCTTCTATACCCTCAGCGAGGAGACCACCTTCACCTCCCTGGATGGCGGCAGGGGCCGCCTGGTGACCTCCGACAAGACCTACGACATGAAAAAGCCCCGGGCCTCCTCCGGCCTTGTGGGCAGCCGGGGTCAGGTGGTCATCGGGGAGGACGGGAAGGCGCTGACCTTCCTGCCTCTGGCGGCGGCCGGCGGTGAGGGCAGCTCCTCCAGCGCGGTCATCGTGTATTCTGACGGCTCCACCTCGGGCCTCAGCGCTCTGGCAGGCGGCAGCAGCTACACCATCTATAAAAACGGCCTGCGCGCCACCGCCTCCGACCTGAAGCGGGATGATGTGGCCACCTATTCCGCCTCCACCAACGCCATCCTGGTGTGTGACACCCGGATCACGGTGTACTATGAGAGCTGCTATCCCAGCCCCGAGGCACCCTCCAGCATCGAGGTGCTGGGCGGCACTACGCTGAACGTGCTGCCCTCCGCCACGGATTCCCTCTCCGCCTTCCGGCCTGGCAAGACCATGACGCTGCTGCTGACGGCGGACGGCCAGGTGGCCGGCGCCCGGGAGAGCGGCTCCAGCGCCAACGCCGTGGGCATCGTGGGGGACGACGGCACCATCCGCCTGCTGTGCGGGGCCACGGAGCTGACCCTGGCCCAGAAGGCCGGCAGCGAGTATTACGGCCAGGCTGTGCGCGTCTCCTCCTCCAAGCGGGACGCCATCACCCTCAGCAAGCTGGGCAACGCCCGCTCCGGCGAGCTGAACGTGGAGGAGCGGACCCTGGGCGGCCGGGCCCTGGCGGAGAACGTGATCGTGTACAGCGGCGGTGAGCGCACCAGCCTCAGCCAGCTGGACCGCACCACCGTGCCCGCCAGCGAGATCACCTCCAGCCGTACCAACTGGCGGGGTGATGTGGATCTCATCGTCCTGGGCGGCGACTGGACCAGCACGGAGTTCTATGGCCGGGCCACCGTCACCAAGGGCGACGAGGGCGAGACGCCCACCATCCAGGTGGACAACGGGAGCCGCAGCGTGGGTCCCTTCGCCAGCGGCTATGACGTGAAGGACGGCGCGTATGTCGCGGCGCGGCTCACCAAGTCTGCTGACCGCTTTGCCAGCCTCCGCACGCTGGAGCGGGTGCAGAACGTCTCCTTCGGCGCCTGGGTGGGAAAGACCGCTGTGACGGCCGGTGGCCGGACCTACACGGTTTCCGAGGACGTGCCCTGCTACAACCGGGACAGCCAGCGCTGGATCACCCTGGAGCAGGCCAAGGTCTACGGCGGCACGCTGGACCTGTACGTCTCCGACGGCGTGGTCCGTGTGGTGGAGGTCCACAGCTGACCGGATCGAGGGGCCAAAGAGGCTCCCACGAATTGCGTGACAAGGGAAGGCCGGGGCAAGCGCCCCGGCCTTCCCTGCGTCTTTCGACAAAGCCGAAAGACTTCCCATGGGACCCACTTCGTTGGGCTTCCGCGGGAAATACTCGCGCTCCATCGCCTCGGCTTTCGCCTCTGACCTTATGGCATCTTTCACGGGCGCCGCAAGGGCCCATGGTCTACAGCCGCCGCTTTGGGCGGGATTTGCAAGACACCGCAGGATCTGCTATACTGGTGCCAAGCACGCAGGATCCCGGCGGGGGAGGGCTTTTCTTTTCGCCGGAACCGTGGTACAATGACTACAAGCCATGCGGAGTGGCCGCATGGACATACAAAGCGCGGCTTTACGGTGCCGCCGGGCGACAGCCCGGGGCCGCTGCGGTATCATCAGCAAAGAACATCCGGCCGCGCCCCGTGGGAGCGTACCGGCGGGGCAGCGGCAGTCTGCCAACAGGGAGGAGGCATCCCATGCGAAGGGTCCAATGCTACGATTGCGGCAAGCGATACGACTTTGACATCGACGATTTCTGCCCCCGATGCGGGGCGTTCAACCAGCCGGGAAAGACCGCGCAGATCGGCGCGGATGGCCGCGTGGTGCGGCTGGACGGCATCAATGAGGCGAACCATGCCCGCTCCTTCGTCCACCAGGAGCTCCATCAGGAGAACCGCCAGCGCCGGGGCACCGAGCTGGAGCGGGACGAGCCGGCGCTCCGGCCCATCCTGCGGATGCCCGCCCAGCCCGCCCGGAAGAAGTCCGACAGCAAGACGCAGCCGTTGTCGATCCTGCGGTGGGTCATTTTGGCCGTGGTGGGCTTGCAGTTTCTCAGCGCCCTTTTGAGTGCGTTGATCCGCTGAGCCGCCGCACCCATTGAAACCAAATAAAAGGCGCCGTCTGCCGATTTTTGACAGACGGCGCCTTTTTTGCGCTCAGCGGGCCCGGAGGGCACGGACGACGCCCCATAGGATGGCGCCGAAGATGGAGAGCAGAAAGACCGGCAGAAACCACACCCCCAGGTCCCGCCCCCAGGCGGCGCACAGGGTCATCCAGGAAAAGCTCAGGGCCAGAAGGGCTCGCAGCACCTCCAGCATGGTTCGGATGGAGGCAAGGGCCCGCTCCGTCGTTCCGGGACTGTTCCACACCCCGGGGAGGCGGGCGATGAGGGACAGGCCGCCGTACAGCAGCCACCCCAGCAGCAGGGGAAACAGCAGGGAGCCCCGGGTCCCCCAGGCGTCCGCCTGGCCGGAGGCGCCCCAGTGGATGGGGACCGAGGCGGGGATGTGCCCCCAGCGGAGCAGAAGAAACGCGGTGGTCAGCGTCAGCGCGGCCACGCCGATGAGGCCCGGCAGGCGGCGCAGGTGAGAGCGGAGCATAGACACCTCCTGTTCTGGTCCGCTGCTTTGCGTCAGCGCGTTGAAGGGGCGGCGCCGGCCACCTTTGGCCCGGATGTGGGGCCCGCAGGGCCATCGAAAAGCAGCGAACCTTCCTTTTGTGGCATACGATTTGGACAGATCATCGGTGAATTTGTGAGGAATCTATTTTGATTCTATCACAAAACTGCTCCTCCGGCAAGCACGGCGGGGCGGCGCTGTTGTTCAAGCGGCGGCACGTCTTTTTCAAGCGGCGGTATGTCCTTTCCAGGAGACAGACAGCAAAGCCATTCCGGGGCGGACACCGCTTCCAGAAGAATCACCGGGCACGTCTCCCATAGGCGGCAATATTTGGCGGCGGTATTTTCTCCGCCGCCGCGCAGACTATCTCCCAAACGGCTGCGGATCGCAGCGGACGATGCCGGGATAAGGAGAGAGATGCATGAGGAGAGTGTTTGCGCTGCTGCTGTGCGCCGCCGTCTGCGCGGCGCTGGCCCTGCGCCGGGAGGCGGCAGTGCCGGCCCAGGGACCGGCGGAGATGACTCAGGTTTATGCGGCGCTGACCTTTGACGACGGGCCCCACCGCAGCACCACGGACCGCCTGCTGGACGGTTTGCGGGAGCGGGGGGCCCGGGCCACCTTTTTCCTGGTGGGGGAGGAGATCGGCGCCAACCGGGACCTGGTGCGGCGGATGGAGGACGAGGGCCATCAGGTGGGAAACCACACCTGGGGCCATCGCCGCCTCAACGACCTGACGGCGGACGAGGCCGCCCAGGAGATCGGCAAGACCGACGCCCTGCTGACGGAGATCCTGGGCCCGGGCAGCTACTGGCTCCGCCCGCCCTACGGCTTTTTGCCCAAGGATGGGGAGCGCCTGGTCTCCGTGCCCATGGTCAAGTGGTCGGTGGACCCCCGGGATTGGGAGAGCCGGGACAAGGACAAGGTGGTGCAGGCAGTGGAGGAGGCCATCCAGCCCAACAGCATCGTGCTGCTCCATGACCTCTATCCTTCCTCTGTGGATGCGGCGCTGGAGCTGGTGGACCGGCTGTCCGCCAAGGGATACCGCTTCGTCACGGTGGAGGAGCTGCTGCGGCAAAACGGCGTCACGCCCCAGGCCGGCACCCTGTACCGCAGCGGAAACGGCTGAGGCACACTGTCAGGGTGCCCTGCGCGGCGGATCGCTGCCATAGGGCAGGAGGACGGTGGGCACCCCCTCCGCCGCCGGGGCGATGGCACCCATGGGAAAGAACAGGGCGATGCCCGAGTCCGTGAGGTAAAAGCTCCGGGGATCGAAGCTGCGGCGGAGCCTTCGCCGCCAGTCGGGGAAAAGGCGGATGCCGCCGGCGGCCTCCCGCCGCTCCAGAGTCTCCGCCGCAGCGGAGAGCGCCGCTTGCCGCCAGTGGCTCCGGGGCGGGAAGAAGGCGGACAGGGGCACCGGGTAGCCCTCCGCCAGGTCCCAGGTGTCCCCTCGGTGGGTCGTGAGCGCCGGCCCCGGCGGGGCGGTCTCCCGGATCTGGGTGCAGAGGCTCCACAGGCTCCCCGCCTGGTAGGTCACGGCGCAGGTGAGCGCCCCGTGGAACTGGGGCAGGGGCGCGCTGGCGGCCAGGGCGGCGCGGTACTCCGCCTCCGCCCGGGGCAGGAGCTCCCACTCGCAGTAGCGCAAAAAGGCGCGGCCCTGCAGCCGGTAAAACCGCCGGATGCGCCGCTGGACCCGCTCCGCCGCCGATGGCGGCTGGGGCACCTCCACGCTGGCGCTGAGCACGCCGATCCCATCCACCGTCCACTCCCGCACCGTGATGTCCGGCTCTTCCGTTTGACGCATGGCACCGCTCCTCTCCCAAGTGTCTGCCCCAGCCTATGCGATACCGGGGGGCGGCGTGCGGCGGAAAAAATTGACGCCGCCCCTTTACTTTCACGCTGTACTATGCTAAAATACCAGACAGTGGCACCCATCTCCCCAGGGGACACCCCGGAAAGGGCAGACATATGGTTAAAATCGGCAAAAAAGAGAAGAACGGTCAGCTGTACAAGGCGATCCTCCAGCTGAAGGACGAGCAGGAGTGCTATGACTTTTTCCAGGACCTTTGCACCGTTTCGGAGCTGCGGTCCATGGAGCAGCGCTTCGAGGTGGCGTCCTTGCTGGACGACGAGATGAAGTACAACGACATCCTGGAGCGCACCGGCGCCTCCAGCGCCACCATCAGCCGGGTCAACCGCTCTTTGAGTTACGGAACCGGCGCCTATGCCAAGCTCTTTGCCCGCCTCAAGGGGAGGCGGGAATGAGCAGCTATACGAGCCTGGCGGCCAGCTATGACGGCCTGATGGCGGATGGGAGCTATCTTCGCCGGGCGGACTTTTTGGAGCGGATGCTCCGCAAAAGCGCCATCCCGGTGGAGACGGTGCTGGACCTGGCCTGCGGCACCGGCACCATCGCCTGCCTTCTGGCCCAGCGGGGCTACCGCGTCACCGCCACGGACGCCTCGGTGGACATGCTGGCCCAGGCTGCGCAAAAAGCGGCCGCCCTGCCCGGGGCGCCGCCTTTGTTTGTGTGCCAGTCCATGCCCCACCTGCGCCTGCCGGAAGCGGTGGACGCGGCGGTCTCCACCCTGGATTCGCTCAATTATCTGACCCGGGAGCGGGACCTGCGGGAGACCCTGCGCCGGGTGTACCGGTATCTCCGGCCCGGCGGCGCCTTTTGCTTCGACGTGAATACCCCCCATAAGCTCCGCCGAATGGACGGGCAGCTGTACATGGATGAGACGGAGGAGAGCGTCTGCGTCTGGCGGGCCTTTTTCTCCGAGAAGACTCAGATCTGCACCTACCAGGTGGACCTCTTCCGCCGCCGGGCGGACGGCGCTTGGGACCGCTCTTTTGAGGAGCACCGGGAGCGGGCCTGGAGCCGGGAGACGCTGGAGCGCCTTCTGGCGGACGCCGGCTTTGCCCGGGTGCGGGTGTACGGGGATCTGACCACCCGCCCGCCCCGGCCGGAGGAGGACCGCTGGATCATCCGGGCGGAAAAGGATAAGGAATGAGGATGCGATGAACGATCAGTTGGTACGCGCCATCTCCCGGGATGGCATGGTCAAGGCCGTGGCCGTCTCCACCCGGGACCTGACGGAGCGGGCCCGCCAGATCCACCGGACGCTGCCGGTGGCCACCGCCGCTCTGGGCCGGACCCTGGCGGCGGCCTCCGTGATGGGCAACGCCTTGAAGGAGGAGGGCAGCAGCCTGACGCTGCAGATCAAGGGCGGCGGCCCCTTGGGCACCATTCTGGCGGTGTCCGACAACCCGGGCAACGTCCGGGGCCGGGTGGACGACCCGTCGGTGGACCTTCCCCTGCGGCCTGACGGCAAGCTGGATGTGGGCCGCGCCGTGGGGCAGGACGGTATGCTGACGGTGATCCGGGACCTGCACATGAAGGAGCCCTATGTGGGCAGCGTGGGCCTTCTGGGCGGGGAGATCGCCGAGGACCTGGCGGCCTATTTCGTGGAGTCGGAGCAGATCCCCTCCGCCTGCGCTCTTGGGGTGCTGGTGGACCGGGACCAGAGCGTGCTGGCTGCCGGCGGGTATCTCATCCAGCTGCTGCCCGGCGCCGGGGAGGATGTCATCTCCAAGGTGGAGGGCGGCGTTCTGGCGGCGGGACCGGTGACGGAGCTGCTGCGCCAGGGCCTGACGCCGGAGGAGCTGCTGGGCCGGGTGCTGTCCGATTTCGAGCTGGAGATCTTGGAGCGGACGCCGGTGGAGTACCGGTGCTATTGCAGCCGGGAGCGGATGGAGCGGGCCCTCATCAGCCTGGGGCCGGAGGAGCTGGAGAGCATGATTGCCGAGCAGGGCGGGGCGGAGCTGACCTGCCGCTTCTGCGACAACGTGCAGCGCTTCAGCAGGGAAGAACTGGAAGGGCTGCTGCGGGGGATGCGCCGCCGCTGAGACGAAAAAAACCGAAGTTTTTTTCCATTTTGGGTTGACAGAACGGGGCCTTTTGCGTATAATAACTTTTGCCGTCTGACAGTAGCGGCAGCTCGGGAGCATAGCTCAGCTGGTTAGAGCACCTGCCTTACAAGCAGGGGGTCACTGGTTCGAGTCCAGTTGTTCCCACCATATACGATCTGGCCCGGTAGTTCAGTTGGTTAGAACGCTAGCCTGTCACGCTAGAGGTCGACGGTTCGAGCCCGTTCCGGGTCGCCAAATCCATGAGTGCCTCCCGCTCATGGCCCCTTGGGGATCAGGGAGA
>JAFUGI010000028.1 GCA_017469475.1 Oscillibacter sp.
CACCGCCGTTGGTCATGGGGTAGGAGACGAAAACGCCAGTCGCTTTGTAGGGCTTGCCAGAGGTCTTGCTGACACCTTCACGCTTGTACTTGCCGAGAACCTTGACGACCATTGAGATACACACCTTTCACTTGCAAATTTCCAGCTTCGAGCCAATGCGAAACCTTGTAAGTAAAAGTGTAAATCAACATTTTTTCCGCGGGAGTGAAAAGTTCGTAGACTTTTCAAGAGGATTGGATTATAATACATACCGTATGACGCAAGATCATGGGTCGGAGGACCGCGTCCTCCGGAGAAGGAGCTGAGGATTTGGAAATGACCAGGACCAAGCTGGCGGAGGGCGTGTACCTGACCTATCTGCCGGCGCGAAAATTCAAGACGAGTCTGCTCTCGGCCCAATTTGTGATGCCGCTCCGGCAGGAGACGGCCTCGGCCTATGCGCTGCTGCCGTCGCTGCTGCGGCGAGGCACCGTGACCTATCCCGACATGGGAAAGCTCTCCGCCCGGCTGGACCGGCTGTACGGCGCCAGCATCGACCCCACCGTTCGCAAAAAGGGGGAGCAGCAGTGCGTGGGCTTTGTGGCCAGCCTCATCGACGACAGCTTCGCCCCCGGACGGGAGCGGCTGCTGGAGCCGGTGGCGGAGCTGCTGGGGGAGCTGATCTGCGACCCCGTCACCCTGCATGGCCGGTTTCTGCCCACCTACTTTGAAAGCGAAAAGACCAATCTGCTGGACGCCATCCGTAGCCAGCTCAACGACAAGCGGGAGTGGGCGGACCGCCGCCTCCTCTCGGAGATGTGCGCCAGCGAGCCATACGGCATTCCCCGCCTTGGCGACGAGGCGGGCGCGGATCGGCTGTATATGCGAAAGGTCTACACCCAGTACCGCCAGCTCCTTTCCACCGGCCAGTTGGAGATGATCTACAGCGGCAGCGCCGAGCGGCGGCGGGTGGAGCAGGCGCTCCTTGCCGCCTTTTCTGCCCTGCCCCGGGAGACGGTGCGCCCGGCGGAGGGGGGGAGCCTCCATCCCCGGCGGCAGGAGGTGCTGCAGGTGACGGACGCCATGGACGTGACCCAGGGCAAGCTGGGCATGGGCTTCTCCTGCGAAAGCGAGGATACCGCCGCCCTGCTTCTGGGCAACACCCTCTTTGGCGGCAGCAGCAACTCCAAGCTCTTTTTGAACGTGCGGGAAAAGCTGTCCCTGTGCTACTATGCCTCTACCCTTTACCACCGGCAAAAGGGCATCATCACCCTCTCCTCCGGCATCGAGTTTGAAAACTATCAGCGCGCCTACGATGAGATCCTCTCCCAGCTCGCCGCCGTGCAGCGGGGGGAGTGGGAGGACTGGGAGCTTGAGGGGGCCCGCAGTACCCTGCCCAACGCCTACGCCTCCATGGGGGACTCCCAGGGCAAGCTGGAGAATTTCTGCCTGGGCCAGGCGGCCATGGGGCAGAGCGAGACGCCGGAGGAGCTGGCGGAGCAGGTGCGCTCCGTGACGCCCCAGCGGATCGTGGAGGCCATGGGGACCGTGCGGCTGGACACGGTGTATTTCCTCAAGGGAAAGGAGGCGACGGAATGAGACCGGATTTTTATGAGCGGATCGGCGAGTCGGTCCACCGGGAGACGCTGCCCAACGGCCTTCAGATCTGCGTGGTGCCAAAGCCGGGCTTTGCCCAGAAGTACGCCTTCTTCGCCACCCGCTACGGCGGCATGGACACCCGCTTCTGCCTGGACGGCGCCTGGCTGGACACCCCCGCCGGCATCGCCCACTATCTGGAGCACAAGATGTTCGACACCAAGGAGGGCAACGCCCTCCAGGAGCTGGCCAAAAACGGCGCAGAGCCCAACGCCTTCACCGCCAACGCCATGACGGGGTATTACTTCGACTCCACAGAGCACTTTGAGGAGAATCTGGCCATCCTTCTCTCCTTCGTGTCCGTTCCCTACTTCACTGATGAGAGCGTCGCAAAGGAGCAGGGCATCATTGGTCAGGAGATCCGCATGATCGAGGACAATCCGGACTGGCAGCTCTATATGCGCATGATGCGCGCCCTGTATCAGACCAACACCGCCCGCGTGGCCATTGCCGGCACGGTGGAGAGCATCTCCCACATCACGGCGGACACGCTGTACCAGTGCCACCGGGCGTTTTACACCCCCTCCAACATGATCCTCACCGTGGTGGGGGACGTGGACCCCATCCACGTGGCGGACCTGGCCCGGCGCATCCTGCCCCGCCAGGGCGGGCCGGTCATCCCCCGGGACTACGGGGAGGAGCCGGAGGCCGTGTTCGAGCAGACCACCCGCATGTCCATGCCTGTGGCCTCTCCCCAGTTTTTGATGGGCTTCAAGTGCCGTCCCTCCCTGGACGGGGAGGAGTATCTGCGGGATACCATTCTGGGAGATATGGCCTGCGACATCCTGCTGGGGGATTCCAGCCCGCTGTATCTGCGGCTGTATGACGAGGGACTCATCAACTCCAGCTTCGGCGGGGCTTTTGAGCAGCTGCCCGGCGCGGCCTATCTCTACGCCGGCGGAGACAGCCGGGACGCCCGGGCCGTGGCCGACGCCATCTGCACCGAGGCGGAGCGCCTGGGCCGGGAGGGCATCGACGAGGACTTTTATCAGCAGGTGCGCCGCTCCGCCTTCGGCGAAAATCTGCGGGGGCTGAACTCCTTTGAGAATATCGCCGTGGCCCTGACGGAGGGGTATTTCCATGGCTATGACCCCTTCCGCTTCCCCCAGGTATTCGACACCATCACCAAGGAGGACGTGGCCCAGTTCCTGCGGCAGAGTATCGTCGCGGAGCGGTCCGCCCTCAGCGAGATCGTGCCCTGAGCGCGATCACCCGGCGGGGCACGCTTCGCCGCAGTAAGAAAGGAAGAATCTGCTTTGAACGCAATGACAGACATGCCCATCAGCTTTCCCGGGCTTTTCGGCGATTGGGAGTGGAACCCCGATCCCATCGCCATTCACATCGGCCACGGGATCTACTGGTATGGGATCATCCTGGCCGTGGCTCTGCTGGCGGGGCTGACCCTCTCCATGAAGCAGGCCAAGCGCTATGGGCTGACGGAGGACAATATTCTGGATCTGGTGCTCTGGTCGGTGCCCTGCTGCATCGTGGGCGCCCGGCTGTACTACGTGGTCTTCTACCTGGACCTGTACCGCAATGGGGGCGGCGGACTGGATTGGAGCCGCGTCATCGCCGTGTGGGATGGCGGCATCGCCATATACGGCGCGGTCATCGCCGCGGTGCTGGTGGTGTTCTTCTACACCCGGCATAAGAAGCTGCCCTTTGGCGCTTTGAGCGACGTGGGAGTCCTGGGCCTTTTGCTGGGACAGGCCATCGGCCGCTGGGCCAATTTCATCAATCGGGAGGCCTTTGGCGGGGCGACGGACCTTCCCTGGCGGATGCGCCTGTGGTTCAGCTCCTTCACCTCGGCGGATGTACATCCCACCTTCCTCTATGAGAGCCTGTGGAATCTGGTGGGACTGGTGCTGATCTTGTGCGTGGTGGCCAAGGGCCGCCGGTTCGACGGGGAGAACACCTGGTTCTACTTCTTGTGGTACGGCCTGGGCCGCAGTTGGATCGAGGGACTGCGGGCGGACAGCCTGTATCTCTTCGACTGGAAGCTGCTGGGTCAGCCCATTCGGGTCTCCCAGGCGCTGAGCGTGGTGCTGGTGGTCGTGTCCGCCTGCGCTCTCTTCTACAACATCCGCATCCGTAAGCGGACGGCGGAGGGTCTGCTGGTGAACCGCCTGGCCGCCCAGGCGGCAGGCGATGGGCCGGAGGGCAGCACCGCTGAGGCCCCGGCTGCAGAAGAAGGGGCTGAGAACGCCTCAACGGTGGATACAGAGGCCGACGGGGAGCAGGAGCAAGCGCCGGAAATGAAAGAGACCGCCGAGAACGCCGCCGCGCCAGAGGAGGATGATACTGCGGAGTCGACCGCCGCCGCGGCTGAGGCCCCGGCGGATGAGGCTACTGCCTTCGTGGAAACGGCGGCGCCGAAGGAAGACGACGCCGGGGAAAAAGACACCACCGCCCAGCCGGGACCCACTCAGGAGTCGGACCGGCCGGAGGAATAAGCCCTTCCCAGAAAACGCAGAAAACCGGAGCGGAGCCATTTGGCTCCGCTCCGGTCTATTTTTTGCAAAGCACCGGGCTCTGTGAAGGGATGTCAGGCCCCGCGAAAAGGGCCGACGGACCCCGTGAAAAGGGGGGATCAACTCTGTGGGAAGAGCCTCCGGGAAGCGGCGTCACCGCCGGTGCGTTGCGCTCCGGCTACAGGTCGGCGTCATAGGAGTGGACCAGCGCCTGGCGGCGCTTGCCGTACAGCGGGAGCCCCACCAGCAGGGAGAGGACCAGCCCGCCGGTCACGTCCAGCAGGGAGTGCTGCTTGACGAAGAGGGTGGACAGGGAGATCAGCACCGCCAGCACCGTCCATCCAGTGCACAGCCAGGGGCGCTGACGGCCCAGGGCGTCCCACAGGGCCAACGCCGCCCCCACGGCGCCCAGCACGTGGACGGAGGGGAACACGTTGGTGTTGGTGTCGATGCGGTAGAGAGCGGAGAGGACCGCGCTGAAAAAGTCGTCCTGGGCCAGAATGTGGGGGCGCAGGTCCTGCCCGTTGGGCACCAGGAACCAGATCAGCTCACTGAGAAAGAAGGTTAGAGCCAGAAAGCGCATGTAGCGCCGAAAGGCGTCCCGGTGGTGCTTGAGCAGGTAGAGACCCGTCACCACCCAGAAGGGATACCAGGTGCAGTACAGCACCACGAAGAAGGGGCAAAAGGGGATTCGCCGGTCCAGCGGGAGCTGGGTGGCCCAGTAGCCGCCGGAGGGGACTCGTTCCAGCACCACGAAGATCGCCAGGTACAGAGGGAACCAGAGGACGAAGCGCCGCTCCTGCCAGAGGAGACGGAGAAGGGAGCGCAAGTCGATCACCTGCCTTGCTGTCGAAATGGCTCGCATCGCCGCGCCGGCGCTGCAAGTCCCTACACCATAGCACAGTTCTTAAGAAAAATTGTGTCGAAATTGTGAACACAAAGCCGCCTCCGGCGGCAGGGACAGGGGGCGGAAAATGCGGGAAATCGGGCAGGGGAGAGCCTGGAAAAGGGGCCAAAAGGGATTGGAAAGAGGTTCTGAAAAAGGCAGAAAAAGAGTTGGAAAAGAATCAAAAAGAAGCGGAAAAAGGACGGGAAAAGCGTATGGAAGAGCAGCGGAAAAGGGTCGGGAGCTGCCGGAGCCATAGCTCCTCCCCAAGGGACAAAAAACCGCCCCGGCTCCTAAGAGCCGAGGCGGCGGGTGCTGGGAGAACAGGGTTACCGGTCCTCCCGGAAATAGGGGAGGCCCAGGCCGGCGGGAGGCTGATTTTCCCGCTTTTTCCGCAGGGAGATGATGATGAGCACCACCAGCGTGATGACGTAGGGCAGCATTTTGAACAGCTCCAGCGTGCTGCGGGAGAGGCCGGGAATGTACAGATACGCCCAGTACACGAAGCCGAAGAGGTAGGCGCCCCAGATGGCGCTGACGGGCTTCCACGTGGCAAAGATGACCAGCGCCACGGCCAGCCACCCCAACCCCTCGATGGTGCCGTCGTTGGCCCAGGTGCCCTTGATGTAGTCCATGGTGTAGAACAGGCCGCCCAAGCCCGCGATCATGGAGCCGCAGATGATGGCGGTGTACTTATAGCGGGTCACGCTGATGCCGGCGGCGTCTGCCGTGGCGGGATTTTCGCCCACGGCCCGCAGGTTCAGGCCCGAGCGGGTCCGGTTGAGGAAGTACCGCATGGCGACGGCAATGACGATGGCCAGATACGCCATGAACCCGTGGCCGAAGAGGAGCTTGCCCAAGATGCCCCGGTAGCCCAGGGAGGTATAGGCGATGTAGGCGCTGGAGGTGATGGGCACGGAGATCTGGCCCACGCCGCCGGCCAGGGTGTTGAGGCTGGCGCCGAAAAACTCCGCAACGCCGCCGCCGAAGATGGTGAGCGTCAGTCCGGTGACATTTTGGTTGGCCCGGAGGGAGATGGTCAAAAATGCGTAGATCAGTCCGCCCAGGGCGGAGAAGAGCAGGCTGCACAAAAAGCTCAGCGCCAGTCCCACCAGGGGAGAGGTGCCGCCGCCCACCTCATAGAAGAACGCGGCGATGAGCCCGCCGATGGCGCCCAGGAACATGATGCCCGGGATGCCCAGGTTCAGGTTGCCGGCCTTTTCGATGAGGATCTCGCCCAGAGCGCCCAGCATGATGACCGTGCCGAAGGCGATGGCGGAGTTGACCAATGTGAGAAGCTGCACCTGTGTCATGCCTTGCTCACCTTCTTTCCGCGGAAATGGACCGTATAGTTGACAAAGAACTCGCTGCCCAGCAGGAAGAACAGGATGATGCCGGTGATCATCTCCGAGACCTCCTGATTCAGGTTGTAGGACGAGGCGATCGCCTGGGCGCCCTTTTGCAGGAAGACCAGCAGGAAGGAGAAGATGACCATGACCACGCTGTTGAACTGGGCCAGCCACGCCACGATGATGGCGGTGAAGCCCCGGCCGCCGGCCGTGTCGGTGGAGATGGAGTGGGACGCGCCGGAAACGGCCACGAAGCCGGCCAGGCCGCAGATGGCACCGGAGAGCACGATGGTGCGCACATAGGCCCGGTTCACCCGGATGCCGGCATACCGGGCGGTATTCTCCGAGTCGCCGATGACGGCGATCTCATACCCGTGCTTGGACTTGGTCATGTAGAGGTACATGACCACCGTGACGATAAGCACGATGATGACGTTCCAGCCGTAGTCCCCGTTGTAGCCGCTGGAGAGGAGGTTGGGCAGCCACCCGGCCTTAGTCTGGGAGTTGATGATGCCCACGCTGTTGGAGCCGAAGGGGTTTTCCCACTTGGCGACAAAGAAGCTGGTGAGCTGAATGGCGATGTAGTTCATCATCAGGGTGAACAGGGTCTCGTTGGTGTTCCACCGGGCCTTGAAGAGGCCGGGGAAGAGGCCCCAGATGCCGCCGGCGATGAGGCTGGAGACGATCATCACCAGGATCAGCAGCACCGGAGGCAGGGTGTTGAGATAGATCATGCAGGCGGCGGAAGCGATGGCACCCACCAGGATCTGCCCCTCGGCGCCGATGTTCCAAAAGCGCATCTTGAACGCCGGTGCCAGGCCCACGGCGATGCACAAAAGGGTCATGGCGTCCCGAATGGTGACCCACATCCGCTTGTTGGTGCCGATGGCGCCCTGGGCCATGGTGGCGAACACGGTGGTGGGGTTCAGCCCGGAGATGGCCACG
The DNA here is from genome assembly GCA_017469475.1 of Oscillibacter sp. Taxonomy (GTDB): domain Bacteria; phylum Bacillota; class Clostridia; order Oscillospirales; family Oscillospiraceae; genus Oscillibacter. The sequence continues at coordinate 7,287 of JAFUGI010000028.1, forward strand.
ATGACGATGCCGCTGACCACCAGACTGAGGAGGAACGCGAGGATGCGGATGCCCCAGGACTGCCAGGCGGGAAGGGCCTCTCCCCGTTTGGCCATGCGGATCAGGGGCTCATGGGCGGCTGTTGGTTTACGCATGGGCGCCACCCTCCTTTCTGTGCTGCGTCATCAAGAGGCCGACCTCTTCCTTGGTGATGGTCCGTGCGTCCACCACGCCGGAGACCTGTCCGCCGCAAAGCACCACCAGCCTGTCGCACAGCTCCAGCAGCACGTCCAGATCCTCGCCGACGTAGATCACGGCGATGCCCTTCATCTTCTCCCGGGTCAGGAGGTTGTAAATGGTGTAGGAGGTGTTGATGTCCAATCCCCGGACGGCGTAAGCCGTCATCAGCACGGCGGGGTCCTGGGCGATCTCCCGGCCCACCAGCACCTTCTGCACGTTGCCGCCGGACATCCGGCGCACGGGAAAGGCGGTGCTGGGGGTCACCACCTCCAGCTCCTTCCAGATGTCGTTTGCCAGCTGCTCCGGCTTCTTCCGGTTGACGAACAGGCCCTTGCCGTCCCGCCAGGAGCGGAGCATCATGTTGCCCGTCATGCCCATGGAGCCCACCAGGCCCATGCCCAGCCGGTCCTCCGGCACGAAGGCCATGGCGACGCCTGCGCGTTTGATGTCCATAGGGTCCAGACCCACCAGGTTTTTGTCCTGGCCGGAGGCGGGGTCGTGGAAGGTGATGGAGCCGTTGGAGATGGGGTAGAGGCCGGCAATAGACTCCAGCAGCTCCTTCTGTCCGGAGCCGGCCACGCCGGCGATGCCCAAAATTTCACCGGAGTTTGCGGTGAAGGACACGTCGTCCAGCCGCTTGACGCCCAGCTCGTCGTATACCGTCAGGTTTCGGATCTCCAGCCGGGGCTTGGGGTCCACCGGCAGAGGCCGGTCGATGTCCAGCGTCACGCTGCGGCCCACCATCATGTCCGTCAGGGACTGCTGGTCCGCGTCCTTTGTCAGCACATCGCCGATGTACTCTCCCTTGCGCAGCACCGCCACCCGGTCAGATACCTCCAGAACCTCGTGGAGCTTGTGGGTGATGATGATGAGGGACTTGCCGTCTGCCTTCATGTTGCGCATGATCTGGAAGAGCTTGTCCGTCTCCTGGGGGGTCAGAACGGCGGTGGGCTCGTCCAGGATCAGGATGTCCGCCCCCCGGTAGAGGACCTTGATGATCTCCACCGTCTGCTTCTGGGAGACGGACATATCGTAGATCTTCTGGTCGGGGTGGATGTCAAAGCCGTACCGCTGGCAGATCTCCGCCACCCGTTCGCCGGCCTTTTTCAGGTCCAGCTTCCCCTCGCCCTCCAGGCCCAGCACGATGTTCTCCGTGGCGGTGAACACGTCCACCAGCTTGAAGTGCTGGTGGATCATGCCGATGTGGTTGTCAAAGGCGTCCTTGGGGGAGGCGATGGTGACCGGCTTGCCGTGGACGTAGATCTGTCCCTCGTCCGGGTAATAGATGCCCGCCAGCATATTCATCAGCGTGGTCTTTCCGCTGCCATTCTCACCCAGCAGCGACAGGATCTCGCCCTCTCGCAGCTCCAGATCAATGGCGTGATTGGCGATGACCTTGCCGAAGCGCTTGGTGATATTTTCCATTTTAATGGCGCATGAAGCTTCCAAAGCAGTCATCCTTTCCGTTCAGGTCAGTGGAGAACCCCTTTCCCAGTTTTTGCATGGTTTGATTCTAACATAGCTTCCCGGTTTTGTAAATCAGAATCAACAAAAAATTTTCTTTGCCGCCTAAAAAAATGTTAGTTTTGCCAAATGGAGAGAGCGGCGGCCGGGAGGGGGAAAAGGGGACGGGCCGTCCGAAGACGGCCCGTCCTTGGGTCGCGTGATGCGATGCGGCAGATGCGCCGGTCAGTTCAGCTCCGTGATGCCGTCGATCCGCAGGGAGAAGGACGGAGCGGAGATGTACTCAGACTCATGGTAGTAGCCGTCCACGATGCCCTCGTTGGTGTCGTTGACCCAGTCGCCGTCAGAGTCGAAGGTCAGCGCGGAGGTCACCTTCTCGCCGTTCACGGTGAAGGTGTCGGTGTCGAACACGTGGAGAGTGCCGGCCTTGATGGCGTCCTCAGCGGCCTTGACCGCCTCGGCGGTGCCGTCCGCCACCTCGGGCCCAGCGGGGTGATGGCCACAGCGCCGGTCTCATAGCCCTCGGACCAGTCGGTGGGCAGGGTGCCGCCGTTTTGCAGGGTGCTGAAGGCGTAGGTGTAGAACACGCTCCAGTCGTTGGTGGAGGAGGTCAAAGCCGCAGTGGGAGCGGCGGCCAGCATGTCGATGTTGTAGCCGACGGAGTAGACGTTGGAGCCGTTGTCCTTGGCAGTCTGCACGGCCTTGGGGGCGCCGGTGGAGTCGGCGTGCTGGCCGATGATGACGCAGCCGCGGGCCATCAGAGCCTCAGCGGCCTTGCCCTCGTCCTGGATGTTGAACCAGGAGTTGGTGTACTGCACGTCCATGTGGGCGGTGGGCACGATGGAGCGGATGCCCAGGAAGAAGCCGGTGTAGCCGGAGACCACCTCGGCGTAGGGATAGGCGCCCACGTAGCCGATGTAGGGATCGGACACGAGGCCGGCGTCCATCATCTCCTTGAGCTTCAGGCCGGCCACCACGCCGGAGACGTAGCGGGACTCAAAGGTCATGTTGAAGGCGTTGTGGAAGTTGGCGAGGCCGGACTTCATGGCGGTGTCGCCGGTCATGGCCACGAACTGCACGTCGGGATTCTCCTCAGCGGCCAGCTGGGTGTAGGTCTGATGGCCGTAGGAGTTGGTGATGACCAGGTTGCAGCCCTGCTCCACGCACTCGATGCACTTGTCGTAGCACTCCTCGGACTCGGGGATGGAGTAGAACCACACCATATTGTCGTCGGTCAGGCCGCAGGCCTCCATGGCCTTGCGGATGCCCTCGATGTGGGCGTAGGTGTAGCCCTCGTTCTCATCGCCCACCAGAACGACGCCGACCTTCAGGGTGCTGGCGGCGGGCTCGGTGGGGGTCTCCGTGCCGGAGGCGGCGGGAGTCGTGGTGGTCTGGGCGGGGGTGGTGGTCTGGGTGCTGCCGCCACCGGAGCTGCTGCCGCCGCCGCAGGCAGCCAGGCTCAGCACCAGGGCAAGAGACAGGCACAGTGCGAAAAACTTCTTCATGCTGATTCATCCTCCTTAATAAAATGATGGGATATTCCGAAGGCAAGGAAAAAGACCTTACCAAGGACATCATACAACGACAAATGCCAAAATTCAACTGAAACTTGAAATTTCTGGGGATTTGACGGTTTTTCAGCGCCGAAAAGGTCAACCTTTGGGAAAGCCCCCTGTGCCCTCACAGGGAGATGGCGGTGCCGGTGCGGCCGGCGATGCCGTCTTTGGCCTTTTCCAGCAGGGTGATGAGAGCGGTGCGGCCCGGCTTGGAGGCGGCGAACTTCACCGCGGCCTCCACCTTGGGCAGCATGCTGCCGGGGGCGAACTGGCCCTGGGCGGCGTACTGCCGGGCCTCTTCCGGCGTCAAGTGGTCCAGCCACCGCTGGTCCGGCTTTCCGAAGTTGACGGCTACCTTCTCCACGGCGGTGAGGATGATGAGGGTGTCCGCGTCCAGCTCCTCCGCCAGCAGCTCCGAGGCGAAGTCCTTGTCGATGACGGCGCCGGCGCCCTTGAGGTGGTGGCCCTCGGTCTTGAACACGGGGATGCCTCCGCCGCCGCAGGCGATGGCCACCTGTCCCGCGTCCAGCAGGGCGCGGACGGTGTCGATCTCGATGATGGACTTGGGCAGGGGGGAGGCCACGCACCGCCGCCAGCCGCGGCCGGCGTCGTCCATCACGGCGTTGCCCCGGCGGCGCATCTCCTCCGCCTCCGCCTCGGTCATGAAGGTGCCGATGGGCTTGGAGGGATGCTGGAAGGCCGGGTCATTGGGGTCCACCTCCACCTGGGTGAGGATGGTGGCGACCCCCTTGCGGATGCCCCGGTCCAGCAGCTCCTCCCGCAGGGAGTTTTGCAGGTCATAGCCGATGTAGCCCTGGCTCATGGCAGTGCACACCGACATGGGGGCCATGGGGTGGGTAGGGTCCTCCCGGGAGAGGGTGGTCATGGCGATGTTGATCATGCCCACCTGGGGGCCGTTGCCGTGGGCCACCACCACCTCGTGCCCCTCCTCGATCAGGTCCACGATGGCCCTGGCCGTATGCTTCACGGCGGCCATCTGCTCCGGCAGGTTTTTGCCCAGGGCGTTGCCGCCCAGGGCGATGACGATCCGTTTGCCCATCAGGTTTGCCTCTTTTCTGAAAGTCTGGCCGCGCCGGCGAAAGCGGCTGCGGCGGAACGGTCTGCGCCGGGCGGGGGCCCGGCGCAGAAGGGAAATTGGATGATTTAGAAGAGCTTGCGCTTGGAGCCGGCGTCCATGGCCATCAGGGCGGCCACGGGGTCCTTCACCTTGCTCATGAGGATCATGGCGGCGATGATGTAGGGCTTGTAGCTGGCCTGCTTGTACAGGGGCACCAGATACCGGTCGAACACGGAGTTGTCCACCTCGCCCTCGGGGCAGGAAAGACCGCTGATGTCGGCGGGCAGGCAGTGGAGATACAGGGCCTTGCCGTCCCGGGTGCGCTGCATCATCTCCTCGGAGCAGGTCCAGTCCTTGTGCCGGGCGTTCTGGGCCAGGAGCTGCTGCTCCAGGGCGTCGATGCCGGCCTGGTCACCGGCCTGATAGAGCCGCGTGCGCTCCTCCATGGCGGCGAAGGGGGCCCAGCTCTTGGGATAGACGATGTCGGCGCCGTCGAAGGCCTCCTCCATGGTGGCGGCCTTGCGGTAGCTGCCGCCGGTGGCGGCGGCGTTCTTCCGGGCGATCGCCTCCACCTCGGGCATCACATCATAGCCCTCGGGATGGGCCAGCACCACGTCCATGCCGAAGCGGGTCATGAGCCCGATGACGCCCTGGGGCACGCTGAGGGGCTTGCCGTAGGAGGGGGAGTAGGCCCAGGTCATGGCGATCTTCTTGCCCTTCAGGTTCTCCACGCCGCCGAACTGGTGGATGATGTGGAGCATGTCCGCCATGCACTGGGTGGGGTGATCCACGTCGCACTGGAGGTTCACCAGCGTGGGCTGCTGCTCCAGAATACCGTCCCGGTAGCCCTCCTTCACGGCGTCCATGAAGGTCTTTTGATACTTGTGACCCTCGCCGATGAACATATCATCCCGGATGCCGATGACGTCGGCCATGAAGGAGACCATGTTGGCCGTCTCCCGGACGGTCTCGCCGTGGGCGATCTGGCTCTTCTTCTCGTCCAGGTCCTGGACCGCCAGGCCCAGCAGGTTGCAGGCGGAGGCGAAGGAGAAGCGGGTGCGGGTGGAGTTGTCCCGGAAGATGGAGATGCCCAGGCCCGAGTCAAAGATACGGGTGGACTTGTTCCGCTCCCGCAGGTCCCGCAGGGCGTCCGCCACGGTGAAGATGGCGTCCAGCTCCTCATCGGTCTTGTCCCAGGTCCAGTAGAAATCGCTCTTGTACATGTTGTTGATGTGCAGCTTTTCCAGGTGCTGCGCAAGCTCGATGGTCTTGCTCATATGCGATCACTCCTTAAAAGTTCATTGGTCGTCCGTGCCGGGGAAGGGGCCTTACTGGATGTCGTTGTCCGTCAGGCTCTGGCGGAACTCGGTGGCGTCGCCGGTCTTGTTCTCCTCTTTGTAGAGGCCGGGCACCGCGGCGTACAGCGCCGCGCAGGTGACCAGGTCCTGCTTCCAGGTGATCTCGTTGGGGGCGTGGGCCTGGGACTCGGCGCCGGGGCCGAAGCCCACGCAGGGGATGCCGTACCGGCCTTGGATGGACACGCAGTTGGTGGAGAAGGTCCACTTGTCCGTCAGGGGACGGCCCGCCCGCAGGTGCATGGCGTCCTTCTTGGGGTCGGCGTCGGCGTGGCCGATGCGCTCCGTGCCCCACAGGGCGTGGTGAGCGTCGATGAGGGCCTGGACGTGGGCAGCGGACTCCTTGTTGATCCAGGTGGGGAAGAAGCACTCCGTCTCATAGACCTCGCCGGTCCAGGCGGGCCGGTCGTACATGTACATGGAGACCTTCACGTCGTCCTTGTACTTCTGCACGGCGGGCAGGGCCTCGATCTCCTTGAGGCAGGAGTCCCAGGTCTCGCCGGCAGTCATGCGCCGGTCGATGGAGATGGCGCAGCTGTCCGCCACGGCGCAGCGGGAGGGAGAGGTGTAGAAGATCTGGCTGACGGTGCAGGTGCCCCGGCCCAGGAACTGGGCGTCCTCGTAATGCTCAGGATTGAACTCCGGGTTGAGCATCTTCACAAGGCCCTTCACCCGGTTGCTGGGGCCGTCCCCGCTTTCGTTCAGAGCCCGGACGTCCTGGAGGATGTCGGCCATCTTGTAGATGGCGTTATCGCCCCGCTCCGGGGCGCTGCCGTGGCAGGACACGCCCTTCACGTCCACCCGGATCTCCATGCGGCCCCGGTGGCCCCGGTAGATGCCGCCGTCGGTGGGCTCGGTGGAGATGACGAACTCGATCTTCTCCTTCGCCTGGGGGAAGCCCTTGTTGACGATGTACTGCCAGCACATGCCGTCGCAGTCCTCCTCCTGCACGGAGCCCACCACCATGATCTTGTACCCGGCGGGGATGAGGTCCAGGTCCTTCATGATCCTGGCGCCGTACACGGCGGCGGCCATGCCGCCCTCCTGGTCGGAGCCGCCCCGGCCGAAGATGATGTCCTCGGTCTCATAGCCCTGATAGGGGTCGGCCTCCCAGTTCTGGATGTTGCCGATGCCCACGGTGTCGATGTGGGAGTCGATGGCGATGATCTTCTCGCCCTGGCCCATCCAGCCGATCACGTTGCCCAGGCCGTCGATCTCCACCTTGTCAAAGCCCAGCTTCTCCATCTCGGCCTTGATGCACAGTGCGACCTCCTTTTCCTCACAGCTCTCGCTGGGGTGGGAGATCATCTCCCGCAGAAAGCGCACCATATCCGGCTGATAGTTCCGCGCCGCGGTTTTGATGGCCTCAAAATCCATGCTGCATTCCTCCTTATTTGATTCCGATGAACGTCTCCGTCGTCTTTTGCAGGTTCCATTCTGCTTTCATCATATCATAAGAAATCCGCTTGTCAAACAAAAAATTTGAAAACAAAAAAATTTTTTTGAAATGCAGTTGATTTTTATCAAAAAGGGAGTATGATAGAAAGTAGTGATTGGAGGATTTCTACGGAAAAATCAAACAAAAGGGAGGCGAGGCGGTTGGAAAGCGGAAAATTAGAGGCCCTGCGCCAGGTGGCGGCGGGCATTGCAGCCCAGTTCGGCAGCAGCTGTGAGGTGGTGGTCCACGACCTCAAGCGGGACCCGGATCACTCCATTGTGGCCATTTTCAACGGCCACGTCTCCGGCCGCAAGGTGGGGGACGGCGCCTCCAACGTGGTTTTGGAGCAGCTGCGGCCGGACGCGCCGGAGCCCAGGGACCACCTGTGCTACCTGATGAAAACGCCGGACGGGAAGATCCTCAAGTGCTCCACCATCTACATCCGGGGCCGCAGCGGAAAGGTCTCCGCCATCCTGGCCATCAATTATGACATCTCCCGGCTGATGATGGTGGAATCCGCCATCCACGACCTGGTCTCCACGGAGGAGCCCCAGACCGCGGAGCCGGAGCGGATCGTCAACGTCACGGACCTTTTGAACGACCTCATCGAGCAGTCGGTAGCCCTGGTGGGAAAGCCCGTGGCCCTGATGACCAAGGACGACAAGGTGAAGGCCATCCGCTTCCTCAGCCAGAACGGCGCCTTCCTCGTGACCAAGTCCGGCGACAAGGTGGCCAAATATTTCGGCATCTCCAAGTATACACTGTATTCTTATATCGATTCCAAACAACAGGAGGAGAAGAAACATGATTGATCTCACCATCCAGCGCCAGGGCCTTGCCAACAACATCCGAAAGGCCAGGGAAAACCACATCATCATCCCCACCATCGCCCAGATGCAGCACCCGGAGACCATTCCCGAAAAGGTGCAGGACAAGCTGAAGGACGTGGGACTGTGGGACGTGAACCCCCTGAACCTCTTCCGCATCACCTGGAAGAACGAGGCCAAGGAGTCCGGCGGTCTTTTCCAGGCAGTGCCCAACTATGTGGAGCTGCCCTCCGCCCTCACTGGCGTGCCCTGCCGGATCGTTGCCATGGTGGGCAAGTGGTTCCCCACCGGGTGCCACAAGGTGGGCGCCTCCTTCGGATGCCTGGCTCCCCGCCTGGTCACCGGCCAGTTCGACGTGGACCGTCACAAGGCCGTGTGGCCCTCCACCGGCAACTACTGCCGGGGCGGCGCCTTCAACTCGGCGCTGCTGGGCGCGCAGGGTGTTGCCATTCTGCCGGCGGAGATGAGCCAGGAGCGGTTCGACTGGCTCCATGAGATCGGCGCGGAGGTGATCGCCACCCCCGGGTGTGAGTCCAACGTCAAGGAGATCTTCGACAAGACCAACGAGCTCAAGCAGGACCCCCAGTATATGATCTTCAACCAGTTCGAGGAGATGGGCAACCCCCTGTGGCACTACAATGTCACCGGCAACGCCCTGGCGGACGTGTTCGAGGCCGTCAAGCGCCCTGGCGACCGGTTTGCCGGCGCCTGCTTCACCTCCGGCTCCGCCGGCACCATGTCCTCCGGCGACCGGCTCAAGGAGCTCTATCCCCGGCTGAAGCTGGGCGTGGGCGAGGCGCTGCAGTGCCCCACCATCCTCAATAACGGCTTCGGCGGCCACCGGATCGAGGGCATCGGCGACAAGCACATCCCCTGGATCCACAATGTGAAGAATACCGACATGGCCATCGCCATCGACGACGAGGATTCCCAGCGGTTGCTGCGCCTGTTCAACACGCCCGAGGGCCAGCAGTACCTGCGCGAGGCGCTGGGCCTTCCCGAGGAACTCATCGAAAAGCTCACCTGGCTCGGCATCTCCGGCATCGCCAACGTGCTTTGCTGCATCAAGATGGCCAAGTACTATGAGTTCACCGAGCACGATGTCATCGGCACCGTTCTCACCGACTCCGCCGTGATGTACGGCAGCCGCATCGCCGAGCTCAACGACATGTACGGCGCCTACACCGTCCAGGCCGCGGAGCTGGACCATAGTCTCCATATGCTGGGCCTCAAGACCGACAACCTGATGGAGCTGACCTACGCCGACCGCAAGCGGGTCCACAATCTCAAGTACTACACCTGGGTGGAGCAGCAGGGCAAGACCGTGGAGGAGATCAACGCCCTCTGGTACGATCCCCAGGGCACCTGGGAGGCTGTGCACGCTCAGGCCAGGGAGCTGGATGAGCTCATCAACGCCTTCAACGAAGAGTCCGGCGTCCTGAAGTCCCTGTGATAAAAGCGCTGTAAAGGGATACTCCCATACGGCGAGGCGGGGACCGATCTTCCAAAATATCCTGCCGGGGGGCGGGCACTCCGCCCGTCCTCCGGCCTTTTGTAAAGGAGCGAGCCTATGAAAAACGTATTATACGGCAAGTGTGTCCGCTGCGGCAGGACCTATGCTGCGACGCCGGACCTGACCACCTGCGCCTGCGGCGGCATCCTGGACATCACCTATGATTATGATTACATCAAGACTCAGCTGACCCGGGAGAAGCTGGCGGCCCGGCAGGAGCGGACCATGTGGCGCTACCGGGAGCTGCTGCCTATCGAGGAGACCACGGAGCCCACGCCCCTGCGGGTGGGGTGGAGCCCGCTGTACGAGGAGCCCCGCCTTGCCCGGCAGCTGGGCCTGGGGCGGCTCTATGTAATGGACGACGGGCAGAACCCCACGGCGTCCTTAAAGGACCGGGCTTCCGCCATGGCGGTGGCCAAGGCGAAGGAGGCGGGGGCGCAGGTCATCGCCTGCTCCTCCACCGGAAACGCCGCCAGCTCCCTTGCCGGCAACGCCGCGGCGGCGGGCCTTAAGACCTACATCTTCGTGCCATCCCGGGCGCCCAAGGGGAAGGTGGCCCAGCTGATGACCTTCGGCGCCACGGTCATCTCCGTCCAGGGAAGCTACGAGGAGACCTTCGAGCTGAGCAAGGCCGCCATCGACCGCTGGGGCTGGTACAACCGCAACGCCGCCATCAACCCCTACCTCTCCGAGGGGAAGAAGACCGTGGGACTGGAGATCATGGAGCAGCTTTCCTGGCAGGTGCCGGACTACATCGCCATCTCCGTGGGAGACGGGTGCACCATCGCGGGGCTGTGGAAGGGGCTCAAGGACCTGTACGCCATCGGCTTCATCGACCGCTTGCCCCGGCTGATCTCCGCCCAGGCGGAGGGCTGCTGCCCGCTGAACCGGGCCATCGCCACGGGGGAGGACTGGCGCCCCATGGAGGAGAACACCCTGGCGGACTCCATCGCCGTGGGCGTGCCCCGGAACGCGGACAAGGCCCTGATGGCCATTCGGGAGTCCAACGGCCTTGTGGTCAACGTCTCCGACCAGGAGATCATGGCCGCCCAGAAGCTGCTGGGCCAGACCTGCGGCGTCTTCGGCGAGCCCGCCGGCGTCACCGGCACCGCCGGCGTGAAGAAGCTGTGCGAGGCGAGGGTCCTGGGGGAGCACGACACCGTGGTCAGCGTGGTGACGGGCAACGGCCTCAAGGACGTGGCCAACGCCATCAAGGCCTGCGGCGAGCCCATTTCCATCCCCTCGGACATGGACCGTTTGCTGCAGGCCTTCGCGGAGCGCCACATCCAGGTGGAGTAACGCAAACGGAGCGCCATACCCGAAGAGGCGCAAAACGGCGCACAGACGGACCGTTTGCCTCCGACGAACGGCGCGGCGCAAAAAACGGGCGGTCCTGCCATGGCAGGGCCGCCCGATCCGCATCCGCAGAGGACTGCCTTGCGGTCATGCTTTGGGGCTCACGTTGGCCTTGAAAATATCGCTGACGTCGGTGATGGTCACGTAGGCGCCGGGGTCGATGGATTGGATGAGGCTTCGCATCTTGGGGATCTGGAAGCGGTTCACCACGAAGTAGATCACGGCCTTCTCCTTGCCGGAGTAGCCACCCCGGGCGGGAAGGAGCGTGGCTCCGGTCTCAAAGCAGTCCATCAGGGCGGCGCTCACCTGGTCGGGCTTGTCGGTGATGATCATGACGGACTTGGACCGGTCGATGCCCTCCACGATGAAGTCCACGGTCTTCAGCGCCGCCGCGTAGGTGACGATGGAGTACAGAGGCAGGATCCAGCTTTGCAGCACGCAGCCGCACACGATGTACAAAACCACGTTGTAGGCCATGACGAAGGTGCCCACCGTCACCCCCAGCCGCTTGGCGAAGATCACCGCCATGACCTCGATGCCGTCGATGGCGCCGCCCATGCGGATGGTCAGGCCGCTGCCCATGCCGGAGATCAGCCCGCCGAACAGGGCGCACAGCAGCAGGTCCGTTCCCGCGAAGGGGGAGGCGGCATCCACTTCGATGGGCAGCACGTCGGTGATGACGAAGGCCGCCGCGGCGTACACGGCCACCGCGTAGATGGAGTACACGGTGAACACCGCCCCCTGCTTGCGAAGGCCGTACAAAAAGAGGGGCACGTTCAGCACGATCAAAAAGAGGGACAGGGGCAGATACGACGGCGTGACCTGCCCCAGCAGCATGGAGGTGCCGGAGATGCCGCTGTCGTACAGGTGGACCGGCGACAAAAACAGCGTCACGCCGGCGGCGTTGATGATGCCCGCCAGCGTCAGCAGCAGAAAGCTCTTGGCGCTGAGCCGGGGCAACCAGGGGGCCTTGGAGGAAACATGGGAGGCAGCAGGCATGAGAAAAAGCTCCTTTTCGATTCTTGGGCCGCGCTGTCGGGCGGCACAGTTCTATCCTATCATAGTTCGCGCCCGTCCACAAGGGCGAAGCGGCTTGTCTTTTGCGGGAAATGGGTGTACACTGTCAAAAAGAGGCCCGGCACAGGATGCCGGGCGGCAGAAGCGGATGAGGTGATGGGATGGACAAGCGGAAGGCGGCCGCAGCGGCGGCTGCGGCGGTGGCGGCCGCCGGCATGGTCACAGGCGCGTCCTTCGATACGCCCGCGGACCTGCTGGCGGACAGCGCGCCGGTGATCGAGACCGTGCAGGATGACGGCGGCGATGCCGCCTCTGTGGACGAGGAGCGCCAGCGGAGCCCCGCAGCCCGGGTCCGCACCTGGGTGATGGGCCTTCCGGCGGCGGTGCGGGCCCTGGTGGGCGTGCCCCTCTGGTGCG
>JAFUGI010000029.1 GCA_017469475.1 Oscillibacter sp.
CCAGGGTGTTGCCCAGGGTCTCCAGATCGCCGCCGGCGCGGTAGTCGGCCAGGAGCTGGTCCGCGGCGGTCTTGGCGGCCTCCTGAGCGGCGGCGGATTCCTCCTCCGTGGGCTCCACGGTGTTGCCGTCAGCGTCGGTGGTGCTCTCCGCCGTGCCCACGATGGTCACAGCCTCGTAGGCCACCTTATCATAGCTGTTGGGGTCCTCCGCATAGGCGCTCTCCAGCTCCGAAGCGGAGTAGGTCAGGCTGTCCTGATAGGCGTTGGCGTAGGCCTCGTATTGCACCATCCGCAGCAGCTGGGCCTTGTAGACCTTGGCCGTGATGACGGAGGAGCCGAAGCTGTTTTGCAGATACTGGGTCTCGGAGAGATTGCTGGCCTTGGCGGCAGCGGCCAGGGACTCCGTCGCCGCGTCATACTGGGCCTGCACGCTGGCGGGATAGACGAAGCCCTCCGCCTGGGCGGCCTTCAGCGCGCCCTGGATGGTGGCCATCTGGTTGATGCCGGTGGTCAGGAAATACTCCTTCCAGGTGATGCCGGCGTCCACGCCCAGCATGGAGGCCGCAGAGTCATTGACGGTCTGGGACTCCAGCGACGCGCTGGTGTTCAGGCCCAGGTAGCTGACAAAGTACGACCAGTTGGACACGAAGTTGCGATAGGCGCTCTGGTAATAGAAGGTCACCTCGGCGGCATTGTAGTTCTCCCCGTCGATGGTGACGGCGGTAGCGGAGCGGGAGATGATGTTGGAATTCCAGATCACGGAGACGACCACCGCGGCGGCAAATACCACGCCGATAACGGCGTAGAGCACGTTGCTGCGCTTTTCCGCCTTGCGCTGCTCCGCCTCCCGGGCGGTCTTGGGGGAGACGTAGCCGCTGCCGGCCTGCTCCTGTCGGTTCTGCTTTTCTCTTGATGCGCTCATTTGTGTTTCAGTCCTCTCAAAGTTCTCCATGCGGAGTCGGTTTGCGCATGGTAACGCACTGGTTTATTATATCGAATCACGCCGGGATGTGCAAGGGGAAAATCCGCTCCGCCCGCTTTTCCCGGGAAGAAGGCGAAAAAGTTCCGGCGGTCCGAATCGAAAAGATTGTGAGATTTGACGGAAGTGCCCCGGGTGGGATAGACCGGGGCGAAGGAAGCCCCTGGTGCAGCCGCACAAAACGCATCGCCACGGGGCACGCCCGCACCCCACAGCGTACCCGCCCAAGCTGAAAATAACCTGAAAAAAAGAGGGCAGGGGAGGACCCTGCCCAAAAAAGTGCCCCGCGGCGGCCGTGTAGACCTCGTTATAACCTGCACCTAAAAGGACAGGTGGGTCGCCTCCAACGTGCTTTATCGCTTCCAACTTCCAGCCGCAGACGGCAGCCGGGAGGCCTGCGAACCACGCGCTGATCCGGCATCCCGTATAACGAAATGTGGGTTAAAAAAAGATCTATCACGAACCCCGCAGGGCATTGCGCTGCATGGAGCGATGGGAACGATCACTCGTCCTCGTCGGAAAAGAGCTGCTCCATGAAAAGCTCGTACACAGCCTCCAGCTCCTCATCGGAATCGGGGGTGGAGAACAGGTCCTCGCCGTCTTCGTGGATGACCTTCAGGATGATGAGGCCGCTGTCCGGGTCCTCTTCCTCGTCCTCGGTCTCCGCTGGAAAGAACGCCTGGTACACGGAGCCCTCATATTCCAGGGAATCCACGAACTCCAGTACCAGCTCGGTCCCGTCCTCGTCGGTGACGGTGATAAAAGTGGGGCCAAAATCCTCGCTCATACGGCCGCCTCCTCTCTTGACTATCGTTATTTTACATGAACTTCCAACGGATTGCAAGCGCAGAATGTGTAAAAAAGGCAAAAAGACGGTCCCCCGGCGCGGCAGTAGAATGCCCAAAACCGGGAAAAGCATACGAAGCGGAAACTTTTCCCCGGAGAAAACCGATATTTTCAAGGTTGACAGGGGATGGTACAATATTAGAATACAGTTCTTTGCTATTTTCGCGGCGGCGCCGCCCTCCGGTAATGGAGGCAGGCCGCACCGCGTCAGACCGCACAAGGAGGTGCTGCAATGGAAGAACGCAATGCGCCGGCTCAGCGGCAGACCCAGCCCAGGCGCCGCGCCGGAAGGACGGCTGCCCGGATCTTTGGAAAGATCGTCGGCAATCTCTTTTTGCTGCTCTTCACCATGGTCCTGGTGGGCGCGTGTACCGCCGCCATCTTCGGCTATATCTTCAAGACCTACGTGGAGGAGACGGTGATGCCCACCGTTCAGGTGCGGGCGGAGGATTATACGCTGGCCCAGAGCTCCATCATCTATTACCACGATGACGACGTGACGGAAAACGACGGCTGGGTGGAGTACCAGGTCATCCATGGACTGGAGAACCGGATCCTGGTGACCATGGACCAGATCCCGGACGCCCTGTGGCAGGCCACGGTGGCCATCGAGGATCAGCGCTTCTTCCAGCACAACGGCGTGGACTGGAAGCGCACCGGCGGCGCCGTCCTCTCTACCTTGACCGGCGGCCGGATCTACGGCGGGTCCACCATCACCCAGCAGCTGCTCAAGAACATGACGGGGGACAACAAGCCCTACATCAACCGCAAGATCCGGGAGGTCTTCCGGGCGCTGGAGTTTGAGAAGAATTACACCAAGGAGCAGATCCTGGAGTATTATCTCAACTTCATCTATCTGGGCATGAACTGCTACGGCGTGCAGACCGCGGCTCAGTACTATTTCGGCAAGGACGTGTCGGAGCTGAGCGTGGCGGAGTGCGCCAGCCTCATCGCCATCACCAACAACCCCTCCATGTACGGGCCCATGTACAACATCAAGGTCCCCATCAAGCGGGACGACGGCACCACCGTGTACAAGACGCCCCGGGAGCTGAACAAGCAGCGCCAGGAGCTGATCCTGGACAAGATGGCGGACGAGGAGATCCTGGACCCCCAGACCGGCAAGCCCTTCCTCACCAAGGAGCAGGCGGAAGCCGCCAAGCGGGAGACGCTGCACTTTGTGGAGCGCACCGGCACCGCGGAGGATATGGAGACGGAGAGCGACTCCAACACCCGGCAGTACAATTCCTGGTTCGTGGATCAGGTCATTCTGGATGTCTCCGCAGACCTTGCCGAGCAGATGGGGATCAGCGAAAAGGCGGCCCGCGTCCTGCTGCACAACAGCGGATACCACGTTTATACCACCCTGGACCCCCGGGTCCAGAGCATTGCCGAGTCTGTGTATGAGGACCGCAGCAACCTGGACCTCACGTCCAAGGACGGGCAGACCATCCGCTCCGGCATCACCATTCTGGACCCCCACACCGGCAACATCGTGGCCATCGTGGGCGACATGGGGGAGAAGACCGGCAACCTTCTTTTGAGCTTCGCCACCACCCGCAAGCAGGTGGGCTCCTCCATCAAGCCGCTGACGGTCTATTCCCCGGCGCTGGACGCCGGAGCCGTCAACCCGGGCACCGCCTTTGATAACTATCCGGTGATGCTGCTCAACGGCAATCCCTGGCCCAAAAACTCACCCTCCAGATATACCGGCTGGACCTCGGTGGAGGTGGGCGTACAGAACTCCATCAACACCATCGCCGTCCAGACCCTGATGGCCCTGGGGGTGGAGAACTCCTACGAATTTGCGACGGAGAACCTGAATTTGAGCCTGGACCCCCGGGACGCGGCTCTCTCGCCTTTGGGTATGGGCGGATTGACCTACGGCCTCAGCACCGTGGAAATGGCCGGGGCCTACGGCGCCATTGCCAACAACGGTGTGTACAACAGCCCCAAGACCTACCTGCGGGTGGAGGACGGAGACGGCAATGTCATCCTGGAGAACGAAGGGGACAGCCATGTTGCCATGAAGGAGACCACGGCCTATCTCATGACCAAGATGCTCCAGCGGGTCATCACCTCCGGCACCGGCACCTCCGCCCGGTTCAGCGGCCAGCCCATCGCCGGCAAGACCGGCACCACCACCGACAACTACGACCGCTACTTCGTGGGCTTCACGCCCTACTATGTGGCGGCGGTTTGGACGGGCTATCAGTACAACGCCAAGATCAACTACTCCGGAAACCCCTCCATCACCATGTGGAAAAAGGTCATGGAAAAGATCCACGAGGGCCTGCCGGAGGGTAGCTTTGATAAGCCCACCTCCGGGCTCAAAACGATTCAGATCTGCAAGGACAGCGGCCTTCTGGCAACGGATGCCTGCCAGGCGGACGTGCGGGGCAGCCGGGTGGTCAGCGTGGAGGTGGCCGCCGGCACGGAGCCCACGGAGTCCTGCACCCTCCACGCCATGCGCCGCTACTGCACGGAGGGCAAGTGCCTGGCAACGGAGTTCTGCCCGGAGGAGAGCGTGACCGAGGTGGGCCTTCTGGACTACGTGCGGGAGGATTACGGCGCCAGCATCACGGCGGAGGACGACCCCTACCTCATCATCAACATGGAAAAGGCCATCGGCATCGTGCGGGATGAGAACGGGGAGGTCATTCCCCGGGCGCTGGATGAGTTCGGCATGCCGGTGGACACCGGGACGCCCTATGGCTGCCCGGTCCACACCCACGCCGCGCAGGTCGAGGACCCGGAGGACCCCGACGGCTGGAACGAGCACTGGTCCGACCCGGAGGACCCGGAGGCGCCAACCGACCCCTCCGGAACGACAGAGCCGCCGGTCACGCCCACGGACCCAGAGACCCCCACTGAGCCCACCAAGCCGGACCCGGTAGACCCGGAGGACGCCAACGGAGAATGGTGGTCCGGTCTGTGGTGATGTTTCTCATGATGAAACAAGAGCCGCCCCTTCCGAAAATGGAAGGGGCGGTCCTTTTGCAAGATGTGCCGGCAGAGGACGGAGACGGAACGATCGCCGCTTCGACCATGGGGCAAAGGAGCCCGCAGGCAGAGCATCCGCAGATCGCGGACGGGCCGCGAAGAGCGCCGGTCCACTTGGCTGCTCCGGCAACAAGCGGGCCCTCCGCCAATCATCGGCGGAGGGCCTCTTCTCAGTCTGTGGTGGTCTCGTAGGGCCAGTCCAGGATGCCGCCCAGGTCCCACACGTTGGTGTAGCCCATGCGGCGCAGCTTCTCCGCGGCCTGGGCGCTGCGGCGGCCGGAGCGGCAGTAGACGATGATCTCCGCACCCTGGTCAAAGGCCACCGGCATCTCCGCCTTGATCTCCTCGTTGGGCAGGCACACCGCGCCGGGGATGTGGCCGCCGTCATACTCCTCCTGGGTCCGCACGTCCAGCAGCAGGATGGCGTCGTCCTCCTCCAGGCGGCGCTTGGCCTCCTCAGGGGAGAGCTTGTCTGTTCCGCCCTCGGTCGGGGCTTTTTCCTGGGCAAAATTCGAGGTCATGCGGCTGGTGCAGAGCTTCAACGCCGCCGCGCCGAAGCAGATCAGCGCCAGCAAAAGAGCGAATTGCTTCATCTTCCATCCCTCCCGCCGCCCCGCCGGGGCGGCTGTTCTTTGATATAGCGAGCCCCTCCGGGCTTGTCTGACGACAGTATACCCGAAGGGGCGGCAAAAGGAAAGAGGGGATTTCCCGCTTTACGCCTGCGGCAGCCTCTGCACGGCAGGAGTGCCCGGCGTGTCCCGCTGCGCCTTGATGAGATAGCAGGCGCTGTGCCGCTCTGCACGGATCAGACACCGGATGCTCCGGCCCGTCAGATTGCAAGCTATGCTGCGATAGGTGCTTCCAAAACGGTATACAAATGTCTTCCGCCGCCACAGCAGAGAGGCAGACGTTTGCCAACCTTAAATTTTCCCGGAGACGCCCGGCTTGACCCGGCGGCGGTTTTGGCATATAGTAGGACTTGACG
>JAFUGI010000030.1 GCA_017469475.1 Oscillibacter sp.
GCCAGAACCTTCTGGGCAAGCGCGTGGACTACTCCGGCCGGTCCGTCATCGTGGTGGGCCCCGAGCTGAAGATCTATCAGTGCGGCGTGCCCAAGGAGATGGCCGTGGAGCTGTTCCGCCCCTTCATCATGAAGAAGCTGGTGGAGGACGGCACCGCCAACAACATCAAGTCCGCCAAGAAGATGGTGGACAAGGGCGTCACCGAGGTGTGGGACGCGCTGGACGTCATCATCAAGGACCACCCCGTCATGCTCAACCGGGCCCCCACGCTGCACCGCCTGGGCATCCAGGCCTTCGAGCCGGTGCTGGTGGACGGACGGGCCCTGAAGCTCCACCCCCTCAACTGCACCGCCTTCAACGCCGACTTCGACGGCGACCAGATGGCCATTCACGTGCCCCTGTCCGCCGAGGCCCAGGCCGAGGCCCGCATCCTGATGCTCTCCGCCAACAACCTCCTGCGGCCGCAGGACGGCGGCCCCGTCACCGTTCCCACCCAGGACATGGTGCTGGGCTCCTACTACCTGACCATGGACCGCATGGGCAAGGCGGAAAAGGGCGCCGAGACCATCTGGTGCGAGGACGCGGGGGATACCGGCCTCACCTCCGGCGCGGCGGTGGACGCGGACGAGTTCCTGGCCGCCAACGCCGCCCTCTCTAAGGACCAGCGGAAGGCCACCTACAAGCCCATCCACATCTACGCCAGCGAAAACGAGGCCCTCATGGCCTACAACGACCATGTCATCGGCCCCCACTGCCCCATCCTGGTGCGCCGGACGCTGACGGTGAACGGGGAGGAGCACACCCGCATCGTGGAGATCACGCCGGGCCGCATCCTCTTCAACCACAACATCCCCCAGGACCTGGGCTTTGTGGACCGCAGCGACCCCGCCCACGTGTGCGACTATGAGATCACCCAGGTGTGCGGCAAGAAGGAGCTGGGCCGCATCGTGGACCGCACCATCAATAAGCACGGCTTCACCATGGCCGCCGAGGTGCTGGACGCCATTAAGGCCACGGGCTACAAGTACTCCACCCGGGCCGCCATCACCGTATCTATCGCGGACATGTCCATCCCGCCCAAGAAGTACGAGATGGTGGCCGCCTCCGAGCAGGCGGTGCTGGACATCGAGAACCAATACAAGATGGGCTTCATGACCGACCACGAGCGCTATAAGCAGGTGGTGCAGGTGTGGGAGAAGACCACCGAGGACGTTTCCACCGCCCTGCAGGAGAACCTGGACCGTTACAACCCCATCTTCATGATGGCGGACTCCGGCGCCCGCGGCTCCATGAAGCAGATCCGCCAGCTGGCCGGCATGCGGGGCCTCATCGCCAACACCGCCGGCCGCACCATCGAGATCCCCATCAAGGCCAACTACCGGGAGGGCCTGACCGCTCTGGAGTACTTCATCTCCAGCCGCGGCGCCCGCAAGGGCCTGGCCGACACCGCCCTTCGTACCGCCGACTCCGGCTATCTGACCCGCCGCATGGTAGACGTCTCTCAGGACGTCATCATCCGGGAGGAGGACTGCCATGTGACCCATGGCATCAAGGTCAGCGAGATCAGCGAGAACGGCCAGGTCATCGAGAAGTTCTCTGACCGGCTGCGGGGCCGGTTCCTGGTGGGCAGCGTGGTGGATACCGACACCGGCGAGCTGCTGATCCCCAACGACCGGATGATGGACGAATCGGACGCCAAGATCCTGGAGAGCCGCCGCTGGACCCAGCAGAATCCCCAGGAGGGGGATGAGTGCTCCTTCGACCCGGCGGTGGACGAAAAGCCCACGGTCATGATCCGCACGGTCCTGACCTGCCGGGCCCACAGCGGCGTTTGCGCCAAGTGCTACGGCATGAACCTTGCCACCCAGCAGCCCGTGGGCCCCGGCGAGGCGGTGGGCATCATCGCCGCCCAGTCCATCGGCGAGCCGGGCACCCAGCTGACCATGCGGACCTTCCACACCGGCGGCCTGGCCGGCGGCGACATCACCCAGGGCCTTCCCCGCGTGGAGGAGCTGTTCGAGGCCCGCAAGCCCAAGCGGATGGCCACCCTCTCCGAGATCGGCGGTACCGTCCGCTTTGAGGACGCCGCCAAGGGGAGCCTCCTCAACATCATCGTCACCGCCGAGGACGGGGATACCCGCACCTACGCTGTGCCCCACACGGGCCTCCAGGTGAAGGACGGGGATGTGATCCCCGCCGGTACCCAGCTGACCTACGGCGCCCTGAACCCCCACGATGTGCTGCGCATCCGGGGCGCGGATGCGGTGTACAACTACCTCATCCAGGAGGTCCTGCGGGTGTATCGCCAGCAGGGCGTGGACATCAACGATAAGCACATCGAGGTCATCGTCCGGCAGATGATGCGCAAGGTCCGGCTGGAGGATGCCGGCGACACCAAGCTTCTGGACGGGTCCATGGTGGACGTTCTGGAGCTGGACGACGCCAACGCCGAGATCGACCGCCGCAACGCCACCGGCGAGACCAACGAGTTGGGCGAGCCTTTGCGCAGGGCCGTAGGGACTCAGCTTCTCATGGGCATCACCAAGGCGTCCCTCGCAACGGACTCCTTCCTCTCCGCCGCCTCCTTCCAGGAGACCACCAAGGTCCTGACCGAGGCCGCCATCAAGGGCAAGTCCGACCACCTGATGGGCCTGAAGGAGAACGTCATCATCGGCAAGCTCATCCCCGCCGGCACGGGCCTTGCCGCCTACCACACCTTTGCCGAGGAGCTGGTCCCTGAGACCGACGCCGAGGCGGAGGAGCTGCCCGTGGTGGAGGGCTGAGGACGACCCAAATAGCAGAAACGGCCGCCGCAGGGAGATCTCTCTGCGGCGGTCTTCTCTCTCCCGGTGAAGGCGCCTTCCGGGCGCGTGTTCCCGGATGGAAAGAGAACGAGGACTTTTCCCGGAAATACTTGACAGACGCCCGCCTCCATGCTACAATTACCATCTGTGCGCGGACTGGCTCCGCGAATTTTGCCATGCGATCATACCGGCTGTTTCCGGGAGCGTCGCGTCAGGAGGGATCTCCCGTGATCTCGGAACTTGCGGCCGTGCAGAAGGTCGTCGGCGTCAAGCAGTCCCGCAAGGCCGTGCGGGAGGGGCGGGCCCGGCAGGTGTATCTCGCCTGCGACGCCGACCCCGCCGTCACCGGCGCGGTGGAGGCCAGCTGCAAAAGCGCCGGCATCCCGGTGGTGACGAATTACACCATGGCCCAGCTGGGCCGGGCCTGCGCCATCAGCGTGGGCGCGTCGGTGGTGGCCGTCCTTTAAAGATCCCGCATTCCCAGGGTTTTCCGGAATAGTCCCCGAACATTCCGCAAAACATATTGGTGTCCGCCCTTGGCGGCTGCCAAAAATATGAAAGAAAGGAGAAACGCAATGCCTACTTTTAACCAACTGGTCCGTAAAGGAAGAGAACAGGCGACCTACAAGTCCACTTCTCCCGCGCTGCAGTTTGGTCTCAACACCCTGAAGACCAAGACCACCAATCAGCCCTCCCCTCAGAAGAGAGGCGTGTGCACCGCCGTGAGAACCGCGACCCCCAAGAAGCCCAACTCCGCTCTGCGTAAGATCGCCCGTGTGCGTCTGACCAACGGCTACGAGGTCACCGCCTACATTCCCGGCGTGGGCCACTCCCTGCAGGAGCACTCCGTGGTCATGATCCGCGGCGGCCGTGTCAAGGACCTCCCCGGCGTCCGGTACCACATCATCCGCGGTACGCTGGATACCCAGGGCGTCCAGGGCCGTATGCAGAGCCGTTCCAAGTACGGTGCCAAGCGTCCCAAGCAGAAGTAAGCATCCCCTTGAAAGCTATGCCGAAAGGTTTATATAGATTTGTATCGAAAACCCTCTTCGGCAGGCATCCACGGAAGGCTCAGCCTTTCGAGTACCTATGAGATCATAGAATTATTATGAAGGAGGGAAGCATAGTGCCCAGAAGAGGTAATGTTCCCAAAAGAGAAGTGCTGCCCGATCCCGTATACGGCTCGGTGCTGGTGACGAAGCTCGTCAACAGCGTCATGCTGGACGGCAAGAAGGGCGTGGCACAGAAGGTGGTCTATGCGGCCTTTGACCAGATCAAGGAAAAGACCGAAAAGGACCCCGTGGAAGTGTTCACCCAGGCGATGGAGAACGTGATGCCCAGCCTGGAGGTCAAGGCCCGCCGCGTGGGCGGCGCCAACTATCAGGTGCCTATGGAGGTCCGTCCCGCCCGCCGCCAGACCCTGGGTCTGCGGTGGCTGACGGCGTTTGCCCGCTCCCGCAGCGAGCGCACCATGGCCGAGCGCCTGGCCGGCGAGATCATGGATGCTGCCAACAACACCGGCGGCGCCGTGAGACGGCGGGACGAGATGCACAAGACCGCCGAGGCCAACAAGGCCTTCGCGCACTTCCGCTGGTAAGGTAGGAGAGACAGTATGCCGAGAAAAACATCGCTTGAAAACACCAGAAATATCGGCATTATGGCTCACATCGATGCCGGCAAGACCACCACGACTGAGCGGATCTTGTTCTACACCGGCGTGAACTATAAGATCGGTGAGACCCACGACGGCACTGCCACCATGGACTGGATGGCCCAGGAGCAGGAGCGTGGCTTCACCATCACCTCCGCCGCTACTACCTGCTACTGGTCCGGGTCCAAGAACCAGTTCAAGCCCACCCGGATCAACATCATCGACACTCCGGGCCACGTGGACTTCACCGTGGAGGTCCAGCGCTCTTTGCGCGTGCTGGACGGCTCTGTGACGGTCCTGTGCGCCAAGGGCGGCGTGGAGCCCCAGTCCGAGACCGTGTGGCGCCAGGCCGATAACTACAGGGTCCCCCGCATGATCTACGTCAACAAGATGGACATCATGGGCGCGGACTTCTACAACGTTCTGCGCATGGTGGACGAGCGCCTCAAGTGCAACGCCGTGCCCATCCAGCTTCCCATCGGCAGCGAGGAGACCTTCAAGGGCATCATCGACCTGATCGAGATGGATGCGGACATCTACTACGATGACCTGGGTAAGGACATGCGGGTGGAGCCCATCCCCGAGGACATGGTGGACCTTGCCAACGAGTACCATGAAAAGCTGATGGACGCCGTTTCCATGGTGGACGATGAGATCATGGAAATGATGCTGGAGGGCCAGGAGGTCCCCCAGGACAAGATCCGCGCCGCCATCCGCAAGGCCACCATCGACAACGAGATGGTCCCCGTCACCTGCGGCACCTCTTACAAGAATAAGGGCGTGCAGAAGATGCTGGACGCCATCGTGGACTACATGCCCTCTCCGCTGGATGTGCCGGCCATCAAGGGCGTCAATCCCAAGACCGACGAGGAGGAGGAGCGTCCCTCGGACGACAATGCTCCCTTCTCCGCCCTGGCCTTCAAGATCATGACCGACCCCTATGTGGGCCGCCTCAGCTTCTTCCGGGTGTACTCCGGTCACCTGACCACCGGTTCCACCGTGCTCAACAGCACCAAGAACACCAAGGAGCGCATCGGCCGCATCCTGCAGATGCACGCCAACCACCGGGAGGACATCGAGGAGGTCTACTCCGGCGACATCGAGGCCGCCGTGGGTCTGAAGAACACCACCACCGGCGATACCCTGTGCGATGAGAAGGCTCCCATCATCCTGGAGTCCATGGAGTTCCCCGAGCCCGTGATCCGCGTGGCCATCGAGCCCAAGACCAAGGCCGGCCAGGAGAAGATGACCATGGGCCTCATCAAGCTGGCCGAGGAGGACCCCACCTTCAAGACCTACACCGATGAGGAGACCGGCCAGACCATCATCGCCGGCATGGGCGAGCTGCATCTGGAGATCATCGTGGACCGGCTGCTGCGGGAGTTCAAGGTGGAGGCCAACGTGGGCGCGCCCCAGGTGGCCTACAAGGAGACGGTCCGCAAGAAGGTGGACCAGGACACCAAGTACAAGCGCCAGAGCGGCGGCAGCGGCCAGTACGGCCATGTCAAGATCATCCTGGAGCCCAACGAGTCCGGCAAGGGCTACGAGTTCGTCAACGCCGTTGTGGGCGGCTCCATCCCCAAGGAGTTCATCCCCGCGGTGGACGCCGGTATCCGCGGCGCCCTCCAGGCCGGCGTGGTGGCCGGGTTCCCCGTGGTGGACGTGAAGGTCACGCTGTACGACGGCTCCTATCACGAGGTGGACTCCTCCGAAATGGCGTTCAAGATCGCCGGCTCCATGGCCTTCAAGGAGGCCATGCGCAAGGCCGATCCCGTGCTGCTGGAGCCCATCATGAAGGTCAGCGTCATCGCGCCGGATGATTATCTGGGCACCGTGATCGGTGACCTCACCGCCCGCCGCGGCCAGATCCTGGGCCAGGAGGCCCGGCCCGGCGCCCAGCAGGTGGACGCCCTGGTGCCCCTTGCCAACATGTTCGGCTACGCCACCGACCTTCGTTCCAGCACCCAGGGCCGCGGACAGTACACCATGGAGCCCCACAGCTACACGGAACTGCCCAAGAATCTGCGGGACAAGATCGTGGAGACCCGCACCAAGTCCCAGGGCTGAGATCCCGTAACGAAAACCGGGTCACTTTGGCGAAAATCGAAGATTTCGTTATTGATTTTCCCGGCAAGATACGGTAAAATAGGCAATGCTATCAGAATTCGCATTGCCGCAAGTGATTTTTATGGACTGACAGGAGGATTTTCAAATGGCCAAGCAGAAATTTGAAAGAACCAAACCCCATGTAAACATTGGCACCATCGGTCACGTTGACCATGGCAAGACCACC
>JAFUGI010000031.1 GCA_017469475.1 Oscillibacter sp.
CCGCCCGCCGCAGGCGGCGGCGTTCCCCTGCGTCACCTCAGAAAGGAGGGTCTTATGCTGTCCTGGCTCTTTGCGGAGGGTCTGCTCCTGGCCATCGGCGTGGCCTTTGGCCTCATCGCCGCCGTGGGGGGTCTCTTCTTCGGCCACATCATCCTGTTCTACAGCATTTTGCTGTCCGTGATCTCCGGCATCATCGCCTACCGGATGCTGCACCTCCACGGGGCCTTTGCCCTGCTGATCGGCCTGGCGGTCTTTTTCCTGCTGATGCTGCTGCAAAGCACCCGGGCGGGCTTTTGGATCATTGGCACCATCATGTCCCTTTTGTGGGCGGTGCTGTTCTCCCTCTTCGCCCCGGACCGGATCTGGCAGTACACGATCCTGGGCCTGGGCTTTGTGGGGATGCTTTTGCTGCACCTGAAGGCCCGGGACTCCTGACGTCTCCTCGCACAGAGAGTGCTTTCCAGGAAAGCACTCTGCCGGGTCCTCACGGGAGGTCCCCCGTACTCATCGCGGCGGGCTTTGCCCGCCCCGGGCAGGTGCCAGGGCTCGCTTTACATACCTTGGAGGTATTTTGCCGTGGCTCCGCCCCGGCAAAACAGATCGGACTTACGCCGCGCCGTGGAGGCGCAAAGCAAGTCCGAATTGTTTACAGCAAAAGGGACGGCCCGGGCCGTCCCTTCCTTCTATCGTGTTGCCCTGTTCGCCCTGGTTTCACGCGAAGACCACCTGCACCAGCAGCATGTACAGGGCGGTGCCCCCGGCGATGGACAGGAGCACGTTCCCCTTCCACCAGTGCAGCGCCGCCACGGCGGCGATGGCCAAAAGCTCCGGCGCGCCGTGGGGCGCGGCGGTCCAGGCCACGCTTCGCAGGCAGTAGATCACAAGAAGCCCCATGGAGGCCGCCGGCAGCACATGGCTGAGATAGGTCACCACCGCCGGCGGGTCCTTGCGAAACACCCAGAAGGGGAGCCACCGGGTCAGCTGCGTCCCGGCCGCCAAGGCCGCGATGGTAAGGACGGTTTGCACCGCGTTCAGCCGCACAGCCATTTCCTCCCTCCCAACAGCACCGCCGTGACCAGGATCATGGCGGGGATCACCAGATTGTCCGCCCCGAAGACGGCCAGGCACACCAGCGTGCAGCCAAGGCCGATGAGGCCGGGGAGGCGATTTTCCTTCTTCTTCCACTGCTCTAAGAACAGCACCACGAACAGCGCCGTGAGGGCAAAGTCCATGCCGGTGGTGTTGAAGGTCAAGACCTCCCCCAGCGCCGCGCCCAGAACGCCGCCGATGGTCCAATAGCTGTAATCCAGCAGGGAGACCCAGAAGCAGAAGTCCCGCTCGCTGACGCTGGGCGGCGGTGTCAGGGCGGAGAGAATGGAAAAGGTCTCGTCTGTCAGCATGCAGATGAGCAGGGGGCGGACCCGGCCCATATCCCGGTATTTATCCAGGAAAGACAGGGCGTAGAACATGTGGCGGGCGCCCACCATAACGGCGATCAGGCCGGCCTGCACCGGGGCGAAGGGCGCCGTCAGCAGTCCGATGCCCACGAACTGGATGCTGCCGCTGTATACGATCATGCTCACCGCCGCCACCCACAGTGGGCCGTAACCGGCGTTGGACATCAAAAAGCCGTAGGCAATGCCCAGGCACACATACCCCGTCATCACGGGGATGGTGGCGGGGAAGGCGGCACGGATGGCGTGCCGCCGCTGCCCGGCCGGTTCGATCAGCTCCATAACGTCACTCCTTCGCGTCGGTTCGCGCCCTCGCCCGCCGAAGCGACCAGGTCCTTACATCTTCTCCGGCGCGTCCACGCCGATGAGCTTCAGCCCATTGCGCAGCACGATGCGGGTATCGTCCGCCAGCTTCAGCCGGGCCGCCTGGAGACAGGGCTCCTCCCCCTTGATGCGGCAGGCGTTGTAGAACCGGTGGAAGCAGCCCGCCAGCTCCTGGAGATAGCGGTTGATGTGGCTGGGGTCATAGTCCCGGGCGGAGAGCTTGATCTCCTCGCAGAACTGGGCCAGCTCCTTGATGAGGGCCCGCTCCGTCTCCCCGGCGAGAAGGGTCATGTCCACCTCCGCCTGGGCAGGCACCGAAACGCCCTCCTCCGCCAGCGTCCGCAAAAGGGAGCAGATGCGGGCGTGGGCGTACTCCACGTAGTAGATGGGGTTCTCCGCGTCCTCCCGGACGGCAAGGCCCAGATCAAAGTCCATCTGGGTGTCGGGCTTGGCGTTGAAGAACCAGCGGGCGGCGTCCACGGGCACCTCGTCCAGCAGATCCGAAAGGCTGATGGCCTTGCCGGTGCGCTTGCTCATGCGGACCACCTCGCCGTCCCGCAGAAGCTTGACCAGCTGCATGAGCACGATGTCCAGCCGGCCCGAGCCGTCCAGTCCCAGGGCGTCCAGCGCCCCCTTGAGCCGGGCCACGTGGCCGTGGTGGTCGGCACCCCAGATGTTGATGCAGCGGTCAAAGCCCCGAACGGCGAACTTGTTGCGGTGGTAGGCGATGTCCGCGGCAAAGTAGGTATAGAACCCGTTGGCCCGGCGGAGCACGTCGTCCTTCAGGTCCAGCTTCTCCACGTCCTCCGCCTTCCGGCCGGAGGCCAGGAGGTTCCGGCGCAGGATGTCCGCCGTTTTCAGCCACAGCGCGCCGTCCTTTTCATAGGTCCAGCCCTCCTGCTCCAAAAGGGCCACCGTCTGGGCAACATACCCGCTTTCGTGAAGGGTGGACTCATAGAACCAAGTGTCGTAGTGGATCTTATAACGGGCAAGGTCGCTCTTCATCTTGGGGAGATTCACGGAAAGGCCGTACTGGGCCAGCTCCGCCTGCCGCTCCTCCGCCGAAACGTGCAGGAGCTTGTCCCCGTTTTCCTCGTAATAAGCCCGGGCCAGGTCCCGGATGTCACCGCCCTGATAGCCGTCCTCCGGGAAGGGCACCGCGTCCTCCCCCTGGATGAGCTGGAGGTACCGGGCCTCGATGGAGTGGGCGAACTTGTCGATCTGGTGGCCGGCGTCATTTACATAAAACTCCCGGCTCACCTCCGCCCCGCAGGCCTCCAGCACGGCGGCCAGCGTGTCCCCCAGCACGCCGCCCCGGGCGTTGCCCATGTGCATGGGACCGGTGGGGTTGGCGGAGACGAACTCCACCATGATCTTCTGCCCCGCCAGGGTGTCGGAGGTGCCGTAGGCCGCGCCCTCCTGCTCCACCGCCTCCAGCACGCCGCCGTACCAGCTCTCGTTCAGGCGGAAGTTCAAAAACCCGGCCCCGGCGATCTCGGCGGAGGCAAAGCAGGTCCCGGTCAGATCCATGTGGTCCAGCAGGGCCTGGGCGATGGCGCGGGGCGGCCGGCGCAGGGCCCGGGCCGCCGCCAGGGCAAAGGTGGTAGTATAGTCGCCGTTGGCGACGTCCTTTGGAATCTCCACCGGCACGGCGGGAAGGGCGGCGTCGGGCAGGGTACCGTCCGCCGCGGCGGCGCGGTAAGCCTCTGTTGCGAGGCGGGCGATCTGGTCTTTCGCGATCTGGATCATGTTGCGCATATCAAAAGCCTTCTTCTGTATATTGTTTTTTTGAATTTTGATGCAAGGTCTGTATCTGCGGCCGATTCATCGCTTGCGGCGCACCCGGAGCTTGAAGCAGTTGCGTCCTGTG
Source organism: Oscillibacter sp. (assembly GCA_017469475.1). Taxonomy (GTDB): domain Bacteria; phylum Bacillota; class Clostridia; order Oscillospirales; family Oscillospiraceae; genus Oscillibacter. The sequence continues at coordinate 3,649 of JAFUGI010000031.1, forward strand.
ACCGTGTGCTCCACGGCGATGGAGTAGCGGATCTCCATGAGCCCGCCCCGCTCGGACAGGGTGTGGCGCAGGCGGCTGGTCTGGATGTCCACCGTCAGCTCGCCGAAGGGCGTCTCGTAAAGGGAGGTATGCTGGCGTCCCTCCTCAAAGACCATCTGGGAGTTCACCGCGCCGCTGCGGCGCAGGATCACCTGGGGTCCTTTCACCTCGAAGGTGGTGGTGGTCCCCTCCATGCCGGTGAGGGCGCTCTCCTCGTAGGAAAGGCGCAGCCCCTCCTCCGTCAGCTCCAGGGTCCCCTCGGTCATGAGCTCCGTGGCGTCCGGGTCCACCCCGTCAAAATACTGCTCTCCCCGGACGGAGAGCATCACCGGGAGCTTCCCCGGCTGTTCAGCAGCGTTCAATGTCGATCCTCCGCGCCGTGTGGCGCACGTCCTCCTGCAAAAAGATGGAGGCGGCCTGTTCAAATTCCTCCGCCTGGTCACTGACGTAAAACTCCGTGCGGCCCCGGCGGCTCTCATCGGCCAAACGGCCGTCCGCCTTCAAAAGCCGCTTGAGCTCGAAGGCGCTCTCCTCCCCGGCGGAGACCAGGGTGACCTCCGGCCCCATCACGTCGGCGATGACCCCCTCCAGCAGCGGATAGTGAGTGCAGCCCAGGATGAGGGTGTCCACCCCCTCCTCCTTCAGCGGCGCCAGATACTCCCGGGCCACGGTCTCGATGACCACGTCCCCCCGACGGAAGCGGCCGTTTTCCACCAGCGGCACGAACAGCGGGCAGGACCTGCCCACCACCGCCGCCTCCCGGTCCAGCCGGTGCAGCGCCGCCTCATAGGCCCCGGAGCGGATGGAGGCCCGGGTGGCGATGATGCCGACGCGCTTGTTTTTCGTCACGGCCAGGGCCCGGCGGCAGGTGGGCTCCACCACCCCCACGATGGGAAGGGGACACTCCGCCTGGAGGGTCTCCAAGGACGTGGTGGACACGGTGCCGCAGGCGATGACGATGGCCTTGAGGTCAAAGGAGCGGAGAAAGCGCACGTCCTGCCGGGCGTACTGCAAAATGGTCTCCCGGGAGCGGCCGCCGTAGGGCACCCGGGCCGTATCCCCGAAGTAGACCAGGTCCTCTCCCGGCAGGATGCGCCACAGGGAGCGCACGGCGGTCAGCCCGCCGAGGCCGGAATCGAACACGCCGATGGGCCGCATATCCATACCCCTTCGTCTCTCCTTCCCGAAAATGCGCTTGGATTTTATATTATACTATGAGAGAAGTCCCGCCGCAAGACAGATTTTAGTCTTTTTCCCCTGTTTTTTAGGTGGAATTTCAGAAAGGGATTTGTTATAATACCATTGTCAGGTCCCGGCCGCAGCCGGCGGAGGGGGACCTGCAAATCCGCCGGAGGAGGGCTCCGCTATGAAGATCGAGCTGACGGAACAGCAGTACCGGTATCTGCTGGACCTGGTGTACATAGGAAACTGGGTGATGAATTCCACACGGGAGGATGACCGTATCCGGGAGTATGACGAGGTGGAGAGTCTGGTGTTCTCCCACTGCCTGCGCCACAAAATGGGCAAGCTGGTGGAGCTGTACCGGGGGGAGCTGATCCCCTCCCGCTCCTTTGCGGACGGCGGCATCCACGAGGCCATCGAGCAGTATGAAGACGTGGTCTTCTACGAGATCCTGGCGGAGGAGCTGGCTCTTCGGGATATGGACGGCGAGCCCATGACCCGGGAGAACTACACCGCCCTCATGGATCGGATCGACGCCTATCTCTCGGAGTTTGACCGCCACGGCACGGACCACGTGAACGTGGATCTGGAGGAGTGAGGAGACGGCCGCTTCGGTGTGAGGGTCCGAAGCGGCCGTATATTTTTCATAGTCGAGCGCGAAACGTGTTTCGCAGTGAAAACGTATCTGAAAGAAAAAAGGAGAACAATGCAATGGCAGAGACTTCCAAGGTCTATTTTGCGGACTTCCGCTGCCCCAGCTGGCGGGAGAACCTGCCCCAGAAGCTGGCGCGGCTGCTGATGACCGCCGGCTTCGGCGACATTGAGATGGAGGGCAAGTACGTCGCCATCAAGATGCACTTCGGCGAGCCGGGAAACCTGGCGTACCTGCGGCCCAACTGGGCCCGGGCTGTTGCGGACCTGGTGAAGAGCCAGGGCGGCAAGCCCTTCCTCACGGACTGCAACACTCTGTACATCGGCGGGCGGAAAAACGCCCTGGACCACATCGAGTCCGCCTATGTCAACGGCTTCACCCCCTACTCCACCGGCTGCCACATCCTCATTGCCGACGGCCTCAAGGGAAATGACGAGGTGTCTGTCCCCGTGGAGGGGGGCGAGTATATCCGGGAGGCCAAGATCGGCCGGGCCATCATGGACGCGGACGTGTTCATTTCCCTGACCCACTTCAAGGGCCACGAGCAGGCCGGCATGGGCGGCACCCTGAAAAACATCGGCATGGGCTGCGGCAGCCGGGCCGGAAAAATGGAGCAGCACAACTCCGGCAAGCCCTTCGTTAAGCAGAAGCGGTGCGTGGGCTGCCGGGCCTGCGCCAGGATCTGCGCCCACGGTGCCCCCCAGTTCGGGCCGGACGGCAAGGCCACCATCGACGAGAGCCGCTGCGTGGGCTGCGCCCGGTGTCTGGCCGTGTGCCCCAAGGACGCCATCCAGACCAAGTTCGACGAGGCGCCCGCCATTTTGAACAAGAAGATCGCGGAGTACACCAAGGCCGTGGTGTGGGGCCGGCCCTGCTTCCACATCTCCCTGGTGATGGACGTGTCCCCCAACTGCGACTGCCACGGGGAAAACGACGTTCCCATCGTGCCGGATGTGGGCATGTTCGCCTCCTTCGATCCGGTGGCCCTGGACCAGGCCTGCGCCGACGCGGTGATGGCCCAGACCCCCTTTGGAAACTCCGCCCTGTCCGACCAGGGCTGCACCTGCCAGGATGGGGACTTTTTCCGCGCCGTCCATCCGGACACCCATTGGCAGGTGTGTCTGGAGCACGGAGAGAAGATCGGCCTGGGAAGCCGCGCCTACGAGCTCATCAAGATCTGACCCCGCCGCCCTCCGGCATCCGTGCCGGAGGGCGTTTTTTGCGCAGGGCGGTCTTTTGCCTGACATCCTCAAAAAGAGGAGTGCCGGCCCTCCTCTTTTGCCCTGTCCCGCGCTCAGTCCTCCGGCCTCTTTCTTCGTCGGGTCAGGGGACGGCGCATATGGGTTGGGTTTACATAAAATATATAGACCATCAGGATGCCCATGATCGCCGCCGTGCCCAAGAGGGACCCGCCTGCCCGGCGGGTCAGGAGCATCACCGCCGTCTGCACCACACAGTAGCCCAGTTCGATATAGGTGTTCTTCCGGCGCTGGGGCAGGTCCCTCTCATAGCTGAGGTTATGGGCCATCCACACCGAGCAGAGGAGGGTCACCAGGAGCTTCACCGCCGTCAGCCACCTCACCTCCGGCACCTCCCCCTCCGTTAGATCGTGGTAAGTGCGGATGGTCAGGGTGTTGAGGCTCGCCGCCTGGGCAATGAGGGCGATGCAGGTGAGATTGGTGTGCAGGATCTTTTTCGACTGCTCCCGGGAGGAGGCCTGGAGCCCCGCCAGCTCATCCAGCGACATCCCGTAAAGCGACGCCAGGGCGATGAGCCGCTCCGCGCTGGGGGTGGCGGCGCCGCTCTCCCACTTGGTCACGGCCTGCCGCGTCACGTCCAGTTGGGCCGCCACCTGTTCCTGGGAAAGCCCCCGGGCCTGCCGCTCCTGCCGCAGCCGCTCCGATAAGGTCATGCTCCCACCTCCCGGTCTTCTCTGTGATGATCCCCATCATAGCCGCATTTTCCCTCGCTGTCCAGGCAACTTTTGGTTGCCCGGCCGTTTTGCGCGGAAAAAGCCGACGCCCGGCGGTTTTCCCGCCGGGCGCCGGCTCGAAGAAAGGGAGGATGTACGAAGGGCTTACCAGCTGGCCAGGTTCTTGCCCATCTCGCGGCAATCCTCCTGGGCCTCGCCGTTGGGGGTCTCGTTGACCGTCAAGCCCTCGTCGAAGAGGTTGGCGCCCGCCGCGGCGCAGCGCTCGTGCCAATCCCGCATCCACTGGCCGTCACCCCAGCCGAAGGAGCCGAAGAGGGCCACCTTCTTGCCGGAGAGGGCCCCCTCCACACCGGCGAACATGGGCTCGAAGGAGTCCTCCTCCAGCTGCTCGGTGCCCTGGCTGGAGCAGCCGAAGGCGATGGCGTCGTATCCCGCCGCCTGAGCGGCCGTGAAGGCGTCCGCCCCGGTGACCTCGATCAGGTCCACCTCGGCGCCGGCGCCCTTGGCGCCCTCGGCGATGCACTCCGCCATGGTCTGGGTGTTGCCGGTGCCGCTCCAATACACAACTGCGATCTTGCTCATGATGATGCTTCCTTTCTGTCTGATAAAAAATATGAGTCCATTGCGAAAGCCGCAATCAGGCTTGCCTGTTTGCTCCGGAGGAGCGCCTGTCAGGAAACGGGTCTGCGGCGGGACTGTCAGATGACCGTCAGGCGGCCACGATCAGCCGTGTCACCGGCATGCCCATGCGCAGGTTTCGGCAGTAGACCTCCGTGCAGCGGCGGTAGCAGGCAAAGCATCTGCGCGCCGCCTCCGGGTCGCCGTAGGCCTTCCAGCAGCCGCAGCAGGTGTAGTTCCGGCCCTGGTTTTCGATGAAGCCCACCACGTCCTCCAGAGGGTAGCCCAGAAAGACGCCGATCTCGTGGGGAAACTCCTCCGCCAGGCACAGCCGGTGGGAGAGCTGCTCCAAAAGGCCGCTGCACCCGTGGCTCAGGTCGTAGCCCCGGCCCTCCAAAAAGGCCCGGTTATCCGCCTCCGCCAGGATCCTGCGCAGCCACCGGACCCGGTAGAGGTAGATGAGGCAGTCCCCCGTCTGAGGGCAGGTCTTCACGATCCGCACCGCCAGGCCGAAGGGCGCCAGCACCCGGGCCCACTGGTACACCAGCCTCCCGGCCGGGAGGCGGCCGTCCTCCTGCCAGCGAAAGAGGCTGGCCGGCTTCACGCCCGCAAGGGTGGGCGCACACTGCTCCACCAATACCGCTTCAAATGTCCGCTCCATGCTCTCCTCCTGCCCGCGAGAGTTAGTTTTATCTAACTATCGAATTTGGAAAAACGCCGTCCTCCGGCGCCGTTCCCCGTCTCCGCCGGGAGCGGAGGGGTGTCTCAATAGTTAGTTTTAGCTAACCACGCTCTTACCATAGCATATCGAAGCCGGATTGTCAATCCTTTTTTGCCCCGCTCTGCCCCCTTTTATGTGTACTCTTTCGGCGCTGCTCCCCGCGTCCCCTCCTGACCCGACCCCGCAGGGAGCAGCCCGCAAAACGGGGGACGGCCGGAGCCGTCCCCCTGTTCCGTTCGCTCCGGCAGGCTCAAAGGCCCATATCCGCCAGCTCCCGGTCCACCGCTTCCTCGCAGGTGCGCATGGCGGCGATGGTCCGCCCCATCAGGTCCTCCAGCGGCCAGCCCAGCCGCTCCGCCCCGGTGCGGATCACGTCCCGGGAGCAGCCGGCGGCAAATTTCTTATCCTTGAACTTCTTTTTGAGAGAGGAGACCTCCATATCCTGCACGCTCTTGCTGGGTCGCATGATGGCTGCCGCGCCGATGAGGCCTGTCAGCTCGTCCGCCGCGAAGAGCACCTTCTCCATCTCATGGGTGGGCTCCACGTCGGAGCAGATGCCGTACCCATGGCTGCAAACTGCGTGGATCAGCTCGTCGCTGCACCCGATCTCCGCCAAAAGCTCCGGCGCCTTCTGGCAGTGCTGCTCCGGCCAGCGCTCAAAGTCCACATCGTGGAGCAGGCCCACCGTGGCCCAGAAGTCGGCGTCCTCCCCATAGCCCAGCTCGTTCGCGTAGGCGCGCATGGTGCCCTCCACCGTCAGGGCGTGGCGGATATGGAAGGGCTCCTGGTTGTACTTGCGCAGCAACGCCAGGGCCGCCGCTCTCTCGGGATATGCGTTCATCGCTCTCTCCTCTTTTCTTGCAGGGCGCTGCGCCCGCCTCTCCTCAGGCGAACTCTGGCGGGTCCGGCTCGCCGTCCAGCGTCTTGAAATAATCGTAATAGGGCAGCAGGAAGGTGTACCCCTTCTGCAGCCGCTCCACCACGTCCCGGCTGAAGAGCTCGTCCGTCAGGCTCTCCTCATGGATCAGGGTGAAGGACTTCATCCGATACCAGGGGGCCAGCAGGTCCGTGGGCGGCTGGGACCGCTGGCGCCGGTACTCCCGGGCGTCCAGCGTGAATTCCTTCTGCCGTCCCAGCTTGCGGGTCAGCTTCTCCATGGGCTCCGGCTCCCGGTCGATGCGGCTGCGGAGCTTGGCCATGGTGACGGGCCTGGGCATCCAGTAGCCCAGGCCGTAGCTCCAGCCGTCCGGCGTCAGCTCGAAGAAGAAGGTGGGCTTCCCCGTCCAGCCGTCGGTGGGTTGCTCCACAGAGAACCACAGATGGTCCTTGTAGGGGCCCCGGCCGTGGAGCCGGCGGGCGTCCCGGTAGATGCGGGTCACCTTGCGCATCAGTCCGTCCTTGGGGCGCTTGGCCTGCAAAAAATCATACATCTCATCCGCCAGGGCCACCATGGGCTGGTAGAACGAGGCGAGGTAGACCTCCTTGTGGGCTTCAAACCAGCTGCGCTCGTTGTTGAAGCGGATGCCCCACATGAAGTCCACCGTCTCGTCGGTAAATCCGGTGAACATACGGTCCTCCGTCACGCGTCGGCCCGGGCCGCCGCCAAGATCAGCTGCACGCACAGGTCGTATCCCAGGCGGCCGCTGTCCAGCGTCAGGTCATAGTTGTGGCTGTCGCCCCACTTTTTGCCGGTGTAGCGGGTATAGTAGGCGTGGCGGTGGGCATCCTTCTTGGCCATGAGCCGCTGGATCTGGGTGGCGTCCTTGCTGCCGATGAGCTCGCTGACCCGAACGGCCCGGTGCACATCGTCGGCATGGATGAAGACGTCCAGACTGTCGATCCCCGCCTGGCGCAGGATCACGTCGGCGCAGCGGCCCAGGATCACGCAAGGCCCCGCCTGGGCAAAGCGCAGGATGACGGCCTGCTGCACGTCGTGAATGGCGTCCTGGGTGTCGTTATAAAACACACTGGAGGAGATGCCCCGGAGGATGGACTCGGTGCGGGTCATATCCTCCCCCTCGGACTCCACCAGCTCCTGGGTATAGCCGCTGGCCTCCACCGTCTGGCGAACGATGTCCTTGTCGTAAAATTCGATGCCCAGCGCCTGGGCCACCTGGCGGCCGATGCTGTGTCCGCCGGCGCCGAACTCCCGGCTGATGGTGATGATCCGATCCATATGCGTTCCTCCGTTTCCCGCCGTCCGGGCGGCATATCTGGGGGTATCATACCACCGTTTTCATAGATATGCAACGAAAAAACGCAAGGTTTGCCCCAAATTCCGCCGCCGTTTCTTACACCGGGAGGGACCGCTCCAGCATCCGGGCAAGGGTCTCCGCCCGGCGGAATTCCTCGCCGCTGAGGGCACGCAGCAGGGCGGCAAGGCAGGGGTCCGTGGTCTCCTCCGCCGCCCGGGCGTAGTTGAAGCCGCTGCAGGCCTCGGCGTGGTATCGCTCCCGCAGGGCGGGACACCAGCGGCCCACGTAGATCCGCTCCAGGCTGACGGCAGGGCAGTAGCTCTCGCCGGTCGTGAGATAGTAAGCCGCCATCAGCCGCCGGGCGTGGGCCTGGGCGCCGGCGGCCAACTCCCGCAGGGGCTGCCGGGCCCAGGCGGGAGCCTGCCGGGCAAGGGCCAGGAAGTACCGCTGGTCCGTCAGCTCCTCCTCGATGAAGCCCG
>JAFUGI010000032.1 GCA_017469475.1 Oscillibacter sp.
GACGGGGGGGCCCGGCGGTGCCGGCCCCACGCCCTCAGTGCGCTATAAGGTTCGGTATCGCGGGTGCGAAAGATCAGTTGTTGTAGCCGAAGGCCTGATACAGGTCGGTGCCGATCTGATCGCGGAACTCGTCATACAGGGGCATCACGATCTCCTGGAACGCCTTGATCTCGTCGTCGGTCAGGTCGTTGATCTGCATGCCGCCGGCCTCGAACTCGGCGCGGATGTCGGCGTCGGAGGCGCGGGAGGCGTCGATCTCAGCCTGGCAGGCCTTCTTGGCGGCCTCTTCGAAGATGACCTTGTCCTCGTCGCTCAGGGTGTTCCAGCACTTCTGAGAGATGCTCAGAGCGGTGGCGTCATAGGAGTAGTTCCACACGGTGCAGTACTTCTGGACTTCCTGGATCTGGGCGGACTTGATGGTGCCCCAGGGGTTTTCCTGGCCGTCCACGGTGTTCTGCTGCAGGGCGGTGTAGACCTCAGAGAAGCTCATGTTCTGGGGGTCGGCGCCCAGGCGCTGGAACAGGGAGATGTACATGTTGTTGGGCGGGATGCGAATCTTCAGGTTCTTCATGTCATCGGGGGTGTGGATAGGACGGACATTGTTGGTGATCTGGCGGAAGCCGTTCTCACCGAAGGCCAGCACGTGAGCGCCCTTGGCCTCCAGCAGCTCCTTCATGGCGTCGCCGCCGGCGCCGTTGAAGATGATGCGGTCCACGTCGTCATAGCCGGTGAAGAGCCAGGGCATGGTCATCACGAAGAGCTTGGGCTCGAAGCCGGTGGCGTTCATGACGGAGCGGAAGTCCAGGTCCACCTCGCCGGTGAAGACCATCTCCCAGCCCTTCTGCAGGTCGCCGCCGGAGAGCTGGTCGTTGTAGAAGATGGAGACCGTGTAGCGGCCGTTGGTGTTCTTCTCGATCTCTTCCTTAAAGGTCTCGCTGGCGATGTGCCACAGGCCGGCCTCGGCCTGGGTGTTGGCCATGCGCAGCTCGATGGGCTTGGCGCTGGAGCCGCCGGAAGAGCTTCCGCCGCTGGAGCCGCCGCAGCCGCTCATCAGGCCGACGACGAGTGCAAGGGTCATCATAAGGGCCAAAACTTTTTTCATGATCGTTCCTCCTTCGATTTTCCGTATTTGGGTCCCCCTTACGGCCCAAATATCGGACGGCCCGGGCGCAGAATAACCACACAGTTATTTGGTCGGACCATCTTACCCATATGTTGCCGCGGGAATCGGAATTTGTCTATTGGCACTTCCCGCTAAAAATCAAAAACGGAGATTGGTCATTTTTTACAAGTAATCCATTACTTTCCTGCGCAAATTTTAACAATTTTGTTCGTTTTTTAACAAACAATAGGAAAAAAGCCGGACGCCGCGGCAAAAATGAAAAAAGCGCCTGCTGCGGCTGCGGCAGGCGCTGGGGATCGAATCGGAGCATATGCGGATGAGAACAGCGGGAAAAGTGGATGCGAATCGGTTCCCGGCGGGACGGCTCACTCTCCGTCCTCCTGGTCCAGGTCCAGGTCCGCCGACTCCCGGATGAAGTCCAGTACCAAATCGCAGTGCTTGCTCATCTCGTTCATGGCGGCGGCCTCGTCCCGGCGCTTCACCGCCTCATAGATCCGGAGATGAGATTCATAGGTTCGCTCGTAGTACTGGGGCAGCTTGTAGTACCGCACCCGCAGGTCCGCGATGATGCAGCTCAAAAGCTCCATGGTGGAGGCGAAGTAGGCGTTGTGGCTGGCCTTGGCCAGGCTGGCGTGGAACTCCGCGTCTCCCACAAAGTCCCGCAGGTCTTTTTTCAGCCGGATCATGATCTCGTTCAGGGCGTCCAGATCGTCCTCCGTGGCCCGCTGGCAGGCCAGGCGCACGATCTCCACCTCAATGGTCCGGCGGAACTCGATCAGGTCCTCCACGGTGATGATGTGGGAGGAGAGCTTGACGAAGGACACTGCCTTGCGGAAATAGCTGGAGTCCTTCAGCACGATCTTGCGGTTGCCCCGGGTCTCGATGACGTTCAGGTACTCCAAAATGGCCAGGCACTCCCGCAAGGACCCCCGGCCCACGCCCAGCGTGGCGGCCAGGTCCCGCTCGGGAGGCAGCTCGTCCTGGACCTTGATCTGCCCGGTCTCCATGGCGGTCAGCAGCGACTGCATCACCAGCTCCGGGATCTTGGGGGCGGTATTTTGAATTTTTTGCAGATCCATGGTGCTCGTCCTTTGTTGGGGAAAACTCCCTATAAATTCGGTGTGTGATTATTCTATCAATGCTGTTCTCACTTTTCAACCCCTTTTTTATAAGGAAAATGCCCGGCGGCCGCCCTGCCCTCAAAGCGCCGGAACACTCCTTATAAAATTGTGGAGGCCCTCTTGACAAGGGCGGATACACTTTTTATAATATGTATATACACACGTGCAGATACACGAAAATCGAAGCGCCCGGACCGCAAACCTGCCCGGCGCACAAAAAAACCGCCGGCCCCGGCCGACCCATGAGGAGGAGCGGCATGGCATACGAGCATTGGAAGACCCTGAAGGTGGAGCTGGAGGAGGACATCGCCGTGGTATCCTTTGACCGGCCCCAGGCGCTGAACACCCTGACACTGGAGATGGTGGACGAGCTGCGCCGGGCCTTTGCGGCCATCGAGAAGGACGACGCCGTTCGGGGCGTCATCCTGACCGGCAGCGGGGAGAAGGCCTTCATGGCCGGCGCGGACGTAGCGGCCTTCGCCGATATGGACCCCGTGCCCTGCGGGACTTTGCGGCCTATGGCCAGGAGCACATCTGCTGCTACATTGAAAATTTTCCCAAGCCCGTGGTGGCGGCGGTGAACGGCTACGCCCTGTGCGGCGGCTGCGAGCTGGACATGACCTGCGACATCCGCGTGGCCAGCACCCGGGCGGTCTTCGGCCAGCCGGAGGTGAGCATCGGCATCATGCCGCTGTACGCCGCCACCAAGCGCTTGCAGCGGCTGGTGGGCTTCGGCCGGGCCAAGGAGCTCATCATGACTTGCCGCCGTGTCCGGGCGGAGGAGGCGGAGTGCATCGGCCTTGTGAGCCGGGTGGTGGAGCCGGAGGCCCTGCTGGATACCGCGAAGGACATCCTGCGCCAGATCTTCCGCAACGCCCCCAAGTCGGTGTATTACAGCAAGCTGGCGGTGAACCGGGCGGCGGACCTGAGCATCGAGGAGGCCGGCGAGGTGGAGCGGGACCTGGCGGCCATCCTCTTCGGCATGGCGGACAAGCGGGAGGGCATTGCCGCCTTCCTGGAAAAGCGGCAGCCCAGCTATACCGGCCGGTGAGCGGCGCGGCAGCGGCAAAGAGGCGGGAGCGGACCCATCGTCCGCTCCCGCCTTTTGGGCGGTGCGTTTTTTTTGCCCGCCGGGCGGGAAGTTGGACGGAACTTTGCTTGACAGGGTAATCGTTTACTGATAGAATGGGCGCAGAAAAGCAAGACGGCCGGCCCCAGCCGGCCTATCCTGTTCACCCACCGACTGAATATAGAAGGAGAAGAGCCATGAAACAGATTTTAGAGATCGTAGACGTGCTGGGCCGGGAGATCCTGGACAGCCGGGGCAACCCCACCGTGGAGGTGGAGGTCTATTTGGAGGACGGCACCATGGGCCGCGCCGCTGTGCCCTCCGGCGCTTCCACCGGCATCTATGAGGCCTGCGAGCTGCGGGACGGGGACAAGTCCCGCTATCTCGGCAAGGGCGTGGAGAACGCGGTCAACAACGTCAACACCGAGATCGCCGAGTGCCTCATCGGAATGAACGCCCTGGATCAGGCCGCCATCGACAAGGCCATGATCGAGCTGGACGGCACGCCCAACAAGTCCCGCTTGGGGGCCAATGCCATCCTGGGCGCATCCCTGGCGGTGGCCAAGGCCGCGGCGGAGAGCCTGGGCCTGCCTCTGTACGGCTATATCGGCGGCGTCAACGCAAAGCAGCTGCCCGTGCCCATGATGAACATTCTCAACGGCGGCGCCCACGCCACCAACAACGTGGAGATCCAGGAGTTCATGATCATGCCGGTCTCCGCCCCCACCTTCCGGGAGGCCCTGCGCCGCTGCGCGGAGGTGTTCCACCAGCTGAAAAAGACCCTGAAAGCCAACGGCACCCCCGCCGCCGGCGTGGGTGACGAGGGCGGCTATGCCCCCAACCTTGCCAAGGATGAGGACGCGCTGAAGGTCATCGTCCAGGCCATTACCGAGGCCGGCTACAAGCCCGGCGAGGATTTCTGCATCGCCATCGACGCCGCCTCCAGCGAGTGGTGGGAGGAGGAGCAGCAGTGCTATATCCAGCCCAAGTCCGGCACCAAGCTCTCCCGTCAGGAGCTGGTGGACATGTGGACCAAGTTCGTGGACACCTATCCCATCATCTCCCTGGAGGACGGCATGGCCGAGACCGACTGGGAGGGCTGGGCCATGCTGACCAAGGCTATCGGCAAGCGGGTGCAGCTGGTGGGCGACGACCTGTTCGTCACCAACGTGAAGCGCCTGTCTGACGGCATCAAGCAGAAGGTGGCCAACTCCATCCTCATCAAGGTCAACCAGATCGGCACCCTCACCGAGACGCTGGACGCCATCCAGATGGCCAACCGGGCCCGCTACACCGCCATTGTGTCCCACCGCTCCGGCGAGACCGAGGACGCCACCATTGCGGACATCGCCGTGGCCCTCAACGCCGGCCAGATCAAGACCGGCGCCCCCAGCCGCACCGACCGGGTGGCCAAGTACAACCAGCTCCTGCGCATCGAGGAGGAGCTGGGCGACGTTGCCCAGTATCCGGGGCTGAACGCCTTCTTCAATCTGCGGGACATCTGAGAAAGAACCTTTGTCTTTCGACAAAAGTCGAAAGACTTCCCATGGAACCCACTTCGTTGGGCTTCCGTGGGAGATGCTCGCGCTCCATCGCCTCGTTGGTCGGCGCGAGGGCGGCACTTCGTGACCGCCGCAATGTGTTTTTGCCGAAGCGCAGCTCCGGCAAAAACAATTGGAAATTTGGTTGTCTACAGTCTGAGAGGAGCGGATCTATGATCCGCTCCTCTTCTTGATGCGCCCCTATGCCCTGATACTCCGAAGGGGACCCTGTTGAGGCTGCTGCCCCTGCAAGGCGGCACAGGCCCGCCCCGACGGCGCGGCCGCCCGGGCGTCTCATGCCTCTGCCCGCCCTACGGAGCACGCCGTCTCAGCCGGGCAGCTCGCCCTTCTCCTGGACCATGGGGCGCTGGAAGCCGCCGGCGCCGGGACAGAACACATCCCCCGCCACCGCCCGGTCCTCGCACAGGTACAGGTTGACCTGGACGCCCTCCGGCCGGTCGGGATAGTTGGTGACGGTGTAGGTGTAGCGGACCACCTGCTTGCCGCAGCACGCGCCAAGATCGAAGCCCTGGGGCAGCTGGAGGGCATTGTAGCTGAGATAGGGCTCCTCCAGCGTCTCCGGCAGCAGGAATTGCAGGGATTCCACCGGCTCCGGCTCCACCTCCCAGCCCAGCTCCCGCAGGTAGGCCACCCGCTCCTCATTGGTGCGCAGCAGGGAGACCTCCTCCGTTTCCGGGGCCCGGCCGGTCAGAAGCAGCAGTACCGTCATGACCACGCCCATGGCCGCCACGGCCAGAACGGCTCGTTTGCGGGAAAACCGTGCGGTCCAGATCATCATAAAACGCTCCATTCTGCCGCTGTGCCCGGTGCGCCGGTCTTCCCGGCTCCTCCAGCGGCAGGAGGGACCGGCTTGCGCGCCGCGGCCGCCGCTTTGCGGCAAGCGGCTCGCCGTTTCGGGGAGAGGTCATCTGCCCCAATGGTTCCTATTCATTTTTCCGGCGGAATATGATACAATAGCCGAAAAGCGGCGATCGGATCGCGCATACCGCCGCTCTGGGGCGCGGACAAGACATGCCGCACCTCAGATATGGCACATGGCATCGAGCACGCCCGCCGGGATGGCGGCGCCGCCGGAAAGCACAGCTTCCCGCCGGGTCACAGACGAGGAAGAGAACAGGAGGAACGCCCATGGCACAGGAGCGGCTGGACAAGGTCATCGCGTCCACCGGACGGTGGTCCCGCCGGGAGGTGAAGGCCTTGGTGCGCCAGGGCACCGTGCTGGTGGAGGGGCGGCCCGCCCGCAGCCCGGAGGAGAAGGTGGACCCGGAGACGGCGGACATTCAGGTGGCGGGGGAGCATCTGACATACCGGCGCTATACGTGGGTCATGCTGAACAAGCCCGCAGGCTACCTCTCCGCCACGGAGGACGGCCGGGGCCCCACGGTGCTGGACCTGCTGCCGCCGGAGCTGGGCCGCCAGGGCCTCTTCCCGGTGGGCCGGCTGGACAAGGATACCGAGGGGCTGCTGCTTTTGACCAATGAGGGCGGCCTGGCCCACGACCTGCTCTCGCCCCGCCATCACGTGGACAAGGTCTACCGCGTGCGGGTGCAGGGGCGGCTGACGGAGGAGGACTGCCGGGCCTTTGCGGCGGGCATGACCCTGCCGGACGGCACGGCCCTGCGGCCGGCCTCCCTCGTCATCCTCTCGGCGGGGGAGGAGAGCGAAGGACAGGTGACGCTGCGGGAGGGAAAGTTCCACCAGATCAAGCGGATGCTGGCCGCCCGGGGCAAGCCGGTGGTCTATTTGGAGCGGGTGAAAATGGGCAATTTGCCGTTAGATTTGGCGCTTTCCCGAGGTAGTTTCCGATTTTTGACAGAAAATGAGGTAGAAAATCTACGGCAGCTCAGCGGCGGGCCGGGAAACAGATGAAAGATTCACAAAATCTTCTGTTCTTTTTTGTGGAAAAAAGAAAAAACATCTTGCAATCTGACGAAAATCCCAGTATAATATTTTCATTGACAATTTGCACAAAGCTGAGGGGATCATAGAAGGGGAGGGTACCGATGTCCGGGCGAATTTTTCAGAATGTGGTACTGCAGCTGAAGGAGAACACAGACCGCACCATCGGCGTTATCGACGGAGAGGGGATCGTCATCGCCTGCAGCGAGCTGCCCATGATCGGCCAGCGCTGGGCGGAGTATGTGCCCATGGTCAATGGCGCCGCCGGCGGGATGCTGGCCTCCGACGGGAAGGTGTTCAAGGCGCTTAACGGCTGGGGGAACCAGTTCGATTATGCGGCCTTCACCTTTGGTGACAACGAGGTCAGCCGGACGGCCTGCGCCATGGCCACCGTGGCGCTGAACGCGGCCAAGGCCTATTACGAGGAAAAGCACGACCGGGGGTCCTTCGTCAAGGACATCATCTCCGACAACATCATGCTGGGCGACATCTATATGCGGGCCAAGGAGCTGCGGGTGGCGGCGGACGTGTCCCGGGGCGTCTTTGTGGTGCGCTCGCTGCACAAGGGGGAGTCGGTGCCCACAGACGTGGTGCAGACCATGTTCCCCGACCGGCAGAACGACTTCGTCCTCAGCATCGGCGAGGGGGACGTGGTGCTCATCCACCAGATGGCGGAGGGCGTGGGCGCCAAGGAGCTCAACAAGATCGCCGCCTCGCTGGAGGAGGCCCTCCGCTCGGACGGGGAGAGTACCGTGGTGGTGGGCGTAGGCACCGTGGCCACCCACCTGCGGGACCTGGCCAAGTCCTATAAGGAGGCCCAGATCGCCATTGAGGTGGGCAAGGTCTTCGACACGGAGAAGTACGTCATCAACTACGAGAACCTGGGCATCGGTCGGCTCATCTATCAGCTGCCCACCACCCTTTGCGAGATGTTCCTCCAGGAGGTCTTCAAGAAGAATCCCATCGACGCCCTGGAAAAGGAGACCCTCTTCACCATCCACAAGTTCTTTGAAAACAACCTGAACGTCTCCGAGACCGCCCGCAAGCTCTTCGTCCACCGCAATACCCTGGTCTACCGGCTGGAGAAGATCAAAAAGCTCACGGGCCTGGACCTGCGGGAGTTTGACGACGCCATCACCTTCAAGGTGGCGCTGATGGTCAAAAAGTACCTGACCTCCCGGGGCATCGAGTCCTGAAAGATCAGATACTGAAAAGAATGTACACCCCGCATCCGGCCGCCGCAGCGGCCGGACGGTTTTTCAAATGAGACCCGCTCCTGGGCCTGAGAAGCGCAGACAGCAGATCCATTTGTATCCAAACTGTGAATTCCGGGAATCGGTGTTGCATTGCGGCGGGAAACCGTTTATAATGTAGATGCTTGACGTATTATGTTGACTTTCGGCTCCTACGCCCCAGACGGCAGGAGGCGCCGGAGGCTTGTCATTTTGTCAATTTAAAACGCGGGAGCGAGGTGCCGCATGATTCGTTTGAAGGACGTGGAGATGGAGTATGACAACGGGACCCGGGCCATCCAGGGGATCACGCTGTCCATTGAGGACGGGGAGTTCGTGTTCCTGGTGGGGCCCTCCGGCTCCGGAAAGTCCACCATCATCAAGCTTTTGACCGGGGAGGTGGAGCCCTCCGCCGGCCGCATCATGATCAACGGATTCTCCGTCAGCAACATTCGGGACCGGCAGATCCCCATGATGCGCCGGACCCTGGGCGTCATTTTCCAGGATTTCCGGCTCATCGAGAAGAAGACGGTGTATGACAATCTGGCCTTCGTCATGCGGGCCGTGGGCGCGAAAAACAAGGAGATCCGGGAGCGCATCCCTTATGTGCTGGAGCTGGTGGACCTGGCGGAAAAGGCCAACCGCTACCCCACGGAGCTCTCCGGCGGCGAGCAGCAGCGGGTGGCCATCGCCCGGGCGCTGGTGAACAACCCTGCCACCATCATCGCCGACGAGCCCACCGGCAACCTGGACCCGGAGCGGTCGCTGGAGCTGATGAGCCTGCTGGTGAAGATCAACGAGCTTGGTACCACTGTGGTGGTGGTGACCCATGAGAAGAGCCTGGTGGACCGCTTCGGCAAGCGGGTGGTCACCATCGACGCCGGCCACGTCATCAACGACGGCGTGGGCCGCTATGTGGGAGGGCACATCCATGGGTAAGCACAATTTCGGCTACTTTTTTCACGAGGGCCTTTCCAACATGTTCAGCCACGGCTTCATGACCTTTGCCGCCGTGGGCATCACGGTGGCCTGCCTGCTCATCATGGGAACCTTCACGCTGGTGGCGGTGAACGCGGACGCCAATTTGAAGGACCTGGAGGCGGCCAACGAGATCGTGGCCTATGTGGACGAGAGCTATACGGAGGCGGAGGCCCGGGCTCTGGGAGAGAAGCTGGCCCAGTTGCCCAATGTCACCTCCGTGGAGTACATCACCAGGCAGCAGGCGACGGAGTCCTTTGCCAGCCAGTATCCGGACGAGCAGCTCTTCCAGGACCTGGACCCCAACATCTTCCGGGACCGGTTTGCCCTGAAGGTCGGGGACCTGCACCAGCTTACGGGCACGGCCTCTCAGGTGCGAAACACCAAGGGCGTGGTCAATGTCAACGCCTATGAGGCGGTGGCCGGCGGCTTCATCACGCTGCGCAACGTGGCCACGGTGGTGTGCGTTGCCCTCATTGCCATTTTGTTCGTGGTGTCGGTCTTCATCATCTCCAACACTATCAAGCTCACCACCTTTGACCGGCGGGAGGAGATCGCCATCATGCGCATGGTGGGCGCCACCAACGGGTTCATCCGCTGGCCCTTCGTGTACGAGGGGTTCCTCATGGGCTTTTTGGGCGCGGTGCTGGCCTTCTTTTTCCAGTGGGGGCTTTATGAGGCGGTGGCCAAGGGCGTGGGGACCAACGACACTCTGCGCCTGATCCGCGTCGTGCCCTTTGCGTCTCTGTGGGTCCCGGTGGCGGTGGTGTTCGCCGCGGCAGGCATCTTCATCGGCGTGGGCGGCAGCCTCTCCGCCATTCGGAAATTCCTGCAGGTGTGAGGAGATCGGGTATGAGAAAGGGAATTCGATGGGGCCGGACGCTGCTGGCGGCGCTGCTGGCGGTGCTGCTGCTGGGAGCGGACCTGGCCCCGGCCATGGCCGTGACCCGGGAGGAGATCAACTCCCTGAAAAACGACGCCAGCGACTTAAAGCGCCAGAAGCAGGAGCTGCAATCCAAGATCAACGCCCTCTCCGGGGACATCTCCAACGCCCTGCGCAAAAAGGAGCTGCTGGACGGGGAGATCAGCGTCATCACCAACGAGATCGCCAACACCGAGCAGCAGATCGCCACCTATGAGGAGCTGATCGTGCAGACGGAGGCGGAGCTCCAGGACGCCCAGGACCGGGAGGCCGCGCAGTACGAGCTGTTCTGCGCCCGGGTGCGGGCCATGGAGGAGCAGGGCAGGGTGGACTACTGGTCCGTCCTGTTCCGGGCCACCAGCTTCACGGATCTTTTGACCCGACTGGATTTCATCAATGAGATCATGGACGCGGACCAGCGGGTCATCGACGATTTGAAGGCCCTCCAGGTGGAGATCGCCGCCAAGGAGGCGGACCTGGAGGAGCAGAAGGCGGAGGCCCAGGAGGCCAAGGCCGAGCTGGAGGAGAAAAAGACCGAGCTCAACAGCCAGCGTCAGGCGGCCAATGCCCTCATCGCCGAGCTGCGGGCAAGCCAGGCGGAGGTCAAGGAGGATATGGACGACCTGTCCGCGGAGGAGGCTGCCGTCCAGGCGGAGATCGTGCGCCTTTCCAAGAAGCTCGCGGAGGAGGAGGCCGCCCGCAACGCGGCCAACCCCGTGGCCCTGGGCGGCTACATCTGGCCGGTGAACAGCCGGTACATCACCTCCACCTTCGGCGGCCGGGCATCCCCCGGCGGCATCGGCTCCACCAACCACAAGGGCGTGGACATCGGCCGGGTGGGATACAATACCCAGATCAAGGCCGCCAAGGCCGGCACGGTCATCGTCTCCCAGTACTCCAGCTCCTACGGGAACTATGTGGTGGTCTCCCACGGCAGCGGCAACACCACGCTCTACGCCCACATGAGCAGCCGCAGCGTCTCCGTGGGGCAGAAGGTGAGCCAGGGCACGGTGCTGGGCATCACCGGCTCCACCGGCAACTCCACCGGACCCCACCTCCACTTCGAGATCACGGAGAACAGCGTGCGCATCAACCCGCTGAAATATCTCACCGGCTATACGCTGGCAGGCTGAACATAAAGCGGCCTCCCGTCCCATACCATGGGGCGGGAGGTCGTTTTCTATGGTGGGGTTTTTGATTTGGCGTGCGGCGGGCCGCCCGGCGGTGGAACTCCGGCGAGAGGTGCTGCTGGGCCGGCCCTTTCTGGCGGCGGAGGTCCTTCGGCGCCCCGGCTCGCCTGAGTTCCTTTTGCGCCGCCGGGTCCGCCGGGCCGCCGGGGCGCTCCTGC
>JAFUGI010000033.1 GCA_017469475.1 Oscillibacter sp.
AATTGCGATGAGGTGAAGGACTGGTTGAACCAGTATCCCCGCAAGGTCCTGGACTGGCAGGCTCCTATTGACCTCTGGCGTCAGCATACCTCCGTTGACCCTTATTAACATAATTTTTGTAATTTCTCTTGACAATCTTCACCGGTTTCCCAAAAAATGTGTTGGCCGGAGGCGCGTTTGGGCCCTGTCCTAGCGGCGGCGCCTCGGCAGCCCCATTTTCCGCAGGGCGCACCTGCACCCCCGCCTTGCCGCCGGGCGAATCGCTGCGCGAATAGACACGCTCACATCCCGCTTTGCCTGCGGACCCACGCACGGCGCCCGTATCACCGGCAGGCGCATCGGGCGCCGCACCGCGCCGGGGCGTAAATTGACGGAAAAATCCAAAGAGGGGCTACCAAAACGACGGGGAACGTGGTATGATAACAATGATTGCACGGAAGCTTGGACCAGGGACATCGCGGCGGAGCACCGCCATGGCGGAGACCTGCGCACCGCGCCGCCCCGCAAAGGACGGCCGCGAAGACAAGAACACCGGAACACCGGGGGAGGAGGGGAGCGCCATGCGCCGGAACAGGACCGGGATCGGAACATGCATCGGCCTTGCCGCCGCCCTGGCGGCGGTGCTGCTGCTCTCCGGGTGCGGCATCAGCCTGCCCCGGCTGACCCTGAATCCCCAGGAGCTCTATGCCCTGCCGGAGCTTCCCGCCAAATACACGGAGCTGAACGGCCTCATCAACGACATCCTCAGCAGCGGCGCGGAGTACGCCGCGCCCACCTCCGGCGCCAATATCCAGCCGGTGCAGCTGGTGGACCTGAACGGGGACGGGCAGGAGGAGGCGGTGGCCTTCTTCCGCAACCCCAACGATGAAAAGCCCCTGAAGATCTACATCTTCACCGCCCAGGGGGACGGCTATGTCCAGTCCGACCTGATCGAGGGCAGCGGCACCGCCATCTACAGCATTGCCTATCGGGACCTGGACAGCGACGGCCGGCAGGAGCTGGTGGTGGGCTGGAAGGCCACGGCGGAGCTCCAGGTGCTGGAGGTCTACACCCAGCGCTCCGGCGGTACGGAGGCGCTGCTTCGCACAGACTATGTGAAGTACGCCATCACGGACCTATCGGAGGACCGGCGCCAGGAGCTGGTGGTCCTCCGCTCCGGGGAGGACGGCGACAGCGTGGCTGACTACTACAGCTGGCAGGGGGACGGAAGCCTCGCCTCCCGCTCCTCCGCCCGCATCTCCGCTACCATGGCGGAGCTGAGTCAGCAGGGCCGGGTGACCCAGGGGATGCTGCGGGGAGACCTGCCGGTGCTGTTCGTCACCGGGGTGACGGATCAGGGCGTGGCCGTGACCGACATTCTGACCCTGCGGGGCGGGGAGCTTGCCAACATCGCCCTTTCGGAGCTCACCGGCGTCACCGGCGTCATTGCCCCCTTCTGCTCCCTCTACCCCATGGACATCGACGGCGACGGCTTGACGGAGGTGCCCTGCCCCGTGCCCATGCAGACTCCCTGGGAGGAGAACAGCTACCGGCAGATCGAGTGGAGCAGCTACGATGAAAACGGCGTCCCCGCCCTGGTCATGCGCACCTATCACGACCTGGACGACGGGTGGTATCTGGAGCTTCCCGAGGCGTGGAACGGGCAGGTGTATGTGAGCCGGTCCGTGTTTGCCAGCGAATCGATGATGACCTTCTATACCCGGGCGGGAGAGGAGGACCGACCCTTCCTGCGCATCATCGCCGTGACCGGCACCGGCCGGGAGGCCCGGGCCGTCCGGGGCGGGCGGTTCGTGCTCAGCCGCCAGCCGGAGGTCATTTACGCGGCGGAGCTGCTGGAGGGCAACGACGGCTGGGAGGACGGCGTCAGCGAAGAGCAGGTCCGCGGCGCCTTCAACCTGATCCAGAATGAATGGCTGCTGTCCAGTGACAGCTGACGGCAAGGAGAGATACAGTCATGAAAAAAGTACTGGTTTTGGAAGACGAGTCCAGCATCCGCAGCTTTATTGTCATCAATCTGCGCCGGGCCGGGTACGACGTCATCGAGGCGGAGACCGGGGAGGAGGCGCTGGACCGGCTGAAGGAGCACCCGGACACCCGGGTGGCGCTGCTGGACATCATGCTGCCCGGCATCGACGGGTTTGAGGTCTGCCGCCGCATCCGGGCCACCAACACGAAAATCGGCATCATCATGCTCACCGCCCGCTCCCAGGAGATGGACAAGGTGACGGGCCTCATGACCGGGGCCGACGACTATGTGACCAAGCCCTTCTCCCCGGCGGAGCTGACCGCCCGGGTGGACGCCCTGTTCCGCCGCTCCGGTGGGGAGGACCCTGTCCAGACCGGCGAGCTGCGCCAGCCCCCCTTCCTGCTCAACACCCGCAACCGGACGCTGGAGAAAAACGGCGAACGGGTGAAGCTGACCCAGGTGGAGTATTCCATCATGCGCTTTTTCATGGAGAACCCCGGCAAGGCCCTCTCCCGGGAGGAGATTTTGGACCGGGTCTGGGGGCGGGACTACTTCGGCGAGCTGAAGATCGTGGATGTGAACATCCGCCGCCTGCGGCTGAAGATCGAGGACAACGTGCAAAATCCCGTGTATATCACCACCGTCTGGGGGTATGGGTACAAGTGGGATTTCTGAGAGACGGCCGGTGAAGCGAGCCTGAGGCGGTGACCGCGGCGGCGCGCCGCGGGAGAAGAGGGGTGAGAGCGTGGAGGAGAAACGGAACATCCGGTGGACGGGGCCGCGGCTGCGGGGCCTTCGTCAGCGGTGGCTTTTGAACACCGTGGCGCCCATCTTTCTGGTCCTGGCGCTGATCGTGGTGCTGTTCTCCGCCGGCGTCTCCAGCTACTACTTCGGCACCATGCAAAAGGGGCTGGAGAGCCGGGCCCAGGCCATTGCCAACTCCTTCAACGAGTATTTCATGGGCAGCGGCTACAACAACTATTACCAAAAGGCGGTCCACTCCGCCGAGAGCTTTGAGGACAAGAACCGCATTGAGCTCCAGTTCATCAACGGCAGCGGCCGCATCCTGGTGTCCACCTCCGGCCTCACGGCGGGCACCTCCCCCGGCACGGAGGACATCGGCCGGGCCCTGTCCGAAAATCAGGCGGTGACCTTTCGGGGCCGGGACCCGGAGACCGGGGAGAGCATCATGGCCGTCTCCCACCCGCTGATCTCGGACGGACGGGTGCGGGGTGTGCTGCGGGTGGTGACCTCCCTGCGTGCGGCCAACCGGCAGGTGATGATGGCGGTGCTGGCCATCTGCCTGGTGGCGATGCTGTCCATGGCGCTGGTGCTGGCCTCCAACCT
>JAFUGI010000034.1 GCA_017469475.1 Oscillibacter sp.
AAATGCTCCGCCCGGCGGCGGGTATTGTCCGCGGCGTCATCGGCCAGGAGCAGGAGCCTTGCGTCCTTGGCGCGGCACACGGCCTCCGCCGGCTCCTCGCCCACGGCCAGGTTCCCGCCCCGCAGGGCCAGCCCCAGCAGGGACAGGATCTCACGCTGTTCCATCCGCACCTCGCAGTTCCGCCTCCATGGCGTCGTAGACCTCCGGCGGGATGGCGGTCTCAAAGGCCCGCTCCAGGGCCCGGGTCTTCCGGGCCTTTTGCAGGCACCCCACGTCGTGGCACACGTAGGCGCCCCGGCCGGGCTTCTTGCCGCCAAAATCCAGGCTGACCGTCCCCTCCGGGGACTTGACTACCCGCAAAAGGGACTTTTTATCCTTCATTTCCCGGCAGCCCACACACTGCCGCTGGGGGATCTTCTTCACTTTGGGCATCTTGCGGACCACCCTTCTTCTTTATTCCTCAGCCGGAACGTCCTCGTCCTCCGGCTCCTGATAGCTCTGGGGCTTGATGTCGATCTTATAGCCGGTGAGGCGGGCGGCCAGGCGGGCGTTCTGCCCCTCCTTGCCGATGGCCAGAGACAGCTGATCGTCCGGCACCAGCACGCGGCAGGCCTTACCCTCGTCCGCCATCCACACGTCCACCACCTCGGCGGGGGCCAGGGCGGCGGCGATGAACTGGGCGGGGTCCTCGCTGTACTTGATGATGTCGATCTTCTCGCCCCGCAGCTCATCCACGATGTTGGCCACCCGCTGGCCCTTGGGGCCCACGCAGGCGCCGATGGGGTCCACGTTTTCGTCGTTGGACCAGACGGCCATCTTGGTGCGGCTGCCGGCCTCCCGGGCGATGGACTTGACCTCCACTGTACCGTCGTAGATCTCCGGCACCTCCAGCTCGAAAAGCCGCTTCACCAGGCCCGGATGGGTCCGGGAGATCAGGATCTGGGGGCCCCGGGTGGTGCGGCGCACATCCACCACGTAGACCTTGACGTGCATCCCCTCGGTGAGCTCCTCACCGGGGACCTGCTCGCCGGCCATCAGCAGCGCCTCGGTGGACTCGGTGCCGGTGCCGATGCGAAGAGACACACCGCCGGTGCGGGGGTCCACCCGGGTGACAACGCCCGTGAGGATCTCGTGCTGCTTGGAGTTGAACTCGTCATACACCATGCCCCGCTCGGCCTCCCGCAGGCCCTGGATGATGACTTGCTTGCCGTTGCCGGCGGCGATGCGGCCGAACTCCATGTTGTCCACGGGGATGTTCACCACGTCGCCCACGGCGTACTTGGCGGAGAGCTTATGGGCCTCCTCCTCGGTCAGCTCGTTGGCGGGGTCCACATAGTCCTCCTCCGCCACCACGGCCTTCTGGACGTACATCTTCAGGTCTTGATGCTCCTCATCCACGTCCACGATGACGTTCTCCACGCCGTCGTGGTCCCGCTTGTAGGCGGTGGTGATGGCCTGGATGATCTTTTCCATCATGAAGGTCCGGGGAATGTTGCGCTCCTTTTCCAGCAGCGTCAGCGCGGCGAAGATCTCCGCCGGGTTCATCCCCACCGGTTCCTTCTGCTTCTTGCCTTTCATTGCACGATTCTCCTTTGATATATAATACGTCTTTTCCTATGTCCGTTGCCGGCGCTTCGCGGCGGCCTTACAGCTCCACCCGCAGCCGGACCAGAGCCACGTCCTTTTTGGGGAAGGTTTTGTCCTCCCCGCCCACGGTGACGGTAACGTCGCCGGTGGCGTCGTCATAGGCGGCGAGGGTGCCGGCGAACTCCTTGCGCCCGTCCAGATTCCGGTAGAGCTTCACCAGCACGGGGCTCCCCAGGAACCGGGCGAAATCCCCGGGGCGCTTGAGGGCCCGCTCCGCGCCGGCGGAGCCCACCTCCAGCGTGTAGCTTCCCTCAATGGGGTCCGCCTCATCCAGCAGATCCGAGAGCTTGCGGGAGATGGCCTCGCAGTCCAGAATGTCCACGCCGCCCTCCTTGTCGATGAGTACCCGCAGATACCAGGTGCCGGCCTCCTTGACGTATTCCACATCCCAGAGGGTGCAGCCCTGCTCCGCAATGGCGGGGGCCGCCAGCTCGGCGGTGAGCTGGGTGATCTTTTTCATGACATCGCCTCCGGTCCAAAAATTTCCCCCAGGGGGGAGAGACGAAAGAAAAGAGCGGACCGGCGGCCCACTCCAAACTTACACTTCTAACATAAGTACTATACCACAGCGAAAAGGAAAAGGCAAGCCCTTTTTTGCGGGATGTTTCCCGTCTTTGCAACGGTTTTTGCAAGAGACTGCGCTCCGGCGCCGCGTAGGCCGCTCCGGCGCCCCGCGCAGCTTGCCTTGAAGGGCTTTGCCGGGATGGAACCCCGGAAAAACAGGCCGGATTTGATCCACGCCTCCGCGGCGCGGAATAGGCGAGGCCTTCTCTGCCGCAAGGAGGGACAGGCGATGCCGCCTGTCCCTCCCGTTTCGGTGATGCAGTTTCTTGCCTGTGAGGCGCTCAGTCCTCCGTCCGGATGCCCTTTTCGATGTCCCGAATGTCGTAGGGTACGGTCTGGTAAACGCAGTAGTTCAGCCAGTTGCCGTAGAGCAGGTGGGCGCAGGAGCGCCAGCGGACGGGGGGCATCTTCTCCGGGTCGTCGTCGGGGAAGTAGTTTTTGGGCAGCTGGATGTCCACCCCGGCGGCCACGTCCCGCATGTACTCCTTGCGCAGGGTGTCCCGGTCGTACTCCGCGTGGCCCATCAAAAAGACCTGGCGGCAGCCGTCGGTCTTGATGGCGTAGATGCCCGCCTCGGGGGAGGCGGCCAAAATCTTCAGCTCCGGCACCGCCTCCACGTCCGCCCGGTCCACGGTGGTGTTGCGGGAGTGGGGGACCCAGAAGGTATCGTCGAACCCCCGGAAGAGGATGAAGTTGGGGTCCTCTACCCGGTGCTCGAAGATGCCAAAGAGCTTTTGGGGCAGCACCCGCTTGGGGATGCCGTAGTGATAGTACAATCCCGCCTGGGCGCCCCAGCAGATGTGCAGGGTGGAGTGAACGTGGGTCTTGCTCCACTCCATGATCTCGCACAGCTCGCCCCAATAGTCCACTTTCTCAAAGTCCATCAGCTCCACCGGTGCGCCGGTGATGATAAGTCCGTCGAAGGTCCGGTGGCGCACCTCCGCGAAGGTCCGGTAAAAGGCCAGCATGTGGGCCTGGGAGGTGTTTTTGGACACGTGGCCGCTGGGGGCGATGAGCTCCAGCTCGATCTGCAGGGGGGAGTTTCCCAGCACCCGGGCCAGCTGCGTCTCTGTGTCCACCTTGGTGGGCATCAGGTTCAAAAGCAGGATCTGCAGCGGGCGGATGTCCTGCCGCACGGCCCGGGTCTCCGTCATGACGAAGATGTTCTCCGCCGTCAGGATACCGGTGGCGGGCAGTTGGTTGGGGATCTTAATGGGCATCAGATGGCCTCCAGTGCTTGTTCAATGTCGTCGATCAGGTCTTGCTTATCCTCCAGGCCGCAGCTCATGCGCACAAGGCCCGCCGGCACGCCGGCCGCGGCCAGCTGCGCGTCCGTCATCTGGCGGTGGGTGGAGGTGGCGGGGTTGAGGCAGCAGGTGCGGGCGTCCGCCACGTGGGTCTCGATGGCGGCCAGCTTCAGCCCCTTCATAAAGACCTCCGCCGCGGCCCGGCCGCCCTTGAGCTCAAAGGACACCACGCCGCAGGAGCCGTTGGGCAGGTACTTCTGGGCCAGGGCATGGTAGGGGTCGCCGGGAAGACCGCAGTAGTGCACGGCCTCCACCTTGGGGTGGGCGGATAGAAACTCCGCCACGGCCTGGCCGTTCTCACAGTGGCGGGGCATCCGCACATGCAGGCTCTCCAGCCCCAGGTTCAAATAGAAGGCGCTCTGGGGGGACTGGGTGCAGCCAAAGTCCCGCATGAGCTGGGCGGTGCATTTGGTGATGAAAGCGCCGCCCTGGCCGAACTTTTCGGCGTAGGTGATGCCGTGATAGCTCTCGTCCGGCGTGGTGAGGCCGGGGAACTTGTCCGCGTGGGCCATCCAGTCGAACCGGCCGGAGTCCACGACGGCCCCGCCCACGGCGGCGCCGTGGCCGTCCATATACTTGGTGGTGGAGTGGGTCACGATGTCGGCCCCCCACTGGAAGGGCCGGCAGCCCACCGGGGTGGGGAAGGTGTTGTCCACGATCAGGGGGACGCCATGGTCATGGGCGGCCTTGGCGAACTTCTCAATGTCCAGCACCGTCAGGGCGGGGTTTGCGATGGTCTCGCCGAAGACCGCCCGGGTGTTGGGGCGGAAGGCGGCGTCCAGCTCCTCCGCCGTGCAGTCCGGGGAGACGAAGGTGGCCTCGATGCCCATTTTGCGCATGGTCACGTCGATGAGGTTGAAGGTGCCGCCGTAGATGGAGGACGAGGAGACGATGTGGTCCCCGCAGGAGACGATGTTGAACAGAGCGAAGAAGTTGGCCGCCTGACCGGAGGAGGTCAGCATGGCGGCGGTGCCCCCCTCCAGCGCGGCGATCTTGGCGGCCACGGCGTCGCAGGTGGGGTTCTGAAGGCGGGAGTAGAAGTAGCCGCTGGCCTCCAGGTCGAAGAGCTTGCCCATGTCCTCGGAGGTGGCGTACTTAAAGGTGGTGGACTGGATGATGGGGATCTGGCGGGGCTCTCCGCTGCCGGGGGTGTAGCCCCCCTGAACGCAGTCGGTTCCCAGGCGGTAGGTGGACATTGCTCTGGCTCCTTTCCCGATCTCAGCCCTTGTTCTCCACGATGTGAACGTTCAGGTGGTCGTAGGTCATGACGGCGCCGGTCTCGGCAAAGGCGGTGCGCAGATTCTCGGCAAGGCCGAAGGTCACGCCCCAGAAGTCGTTCGGCTCGCACCAGCAGAACACGGTGTACTCGATGGCGCTCGCGCCGTAGTCGCTCAGGTACACGGCGGGGGCGGGGTCGGTGAGGATCTTGTCGGTCATGGAGAGGGCCTTGGCGCAGGCGGCCTTCACGGTCTCGGTGGGGGTATCGTAGGAGGCGGTGACCTTGCGGGTGACGCGGCGCTTGCCGGTGGCGGTGTAGTTGATGACCTTGGACCCGGCCAGCTCCTTGTTGGGAACCATCACATACTGCCCGTCGGGGCTGAGGAGCTTGGTGTGGTTCAAGGTGATGAGCTCCACATTGCCCATGACGCCGTTGGACTCAATGAAGTCCCCGATGGCGAAGGGGTGGGAGGAGAGGATCACGAGCCCCCCGGCCACGTTGGCCAGAATGTCCTCCGCCGCCAGGGTGATGCCCAGGGAGGCAACGGACAGCAGCGCCACCAGAGAGGTCATGTTCACGCCCAGACCCTGGGCGGCGATGACCACGGCGATGATGTACAGCACCACCTTGGCGCCGGAGAGGATGTATCCCCGGACCCGGCCGTCCAGCTTGGTCTTGCCCAGGATGCGCTCCAATACGCGCAGCAGGACCCGGACCACCAGGATGCAGATGATGAAGGTGATGACGGCGGTGAGGATGTGTCCCAGGGAGAAGCCCCCGATGGACTGGTTGAGGATGTCGGTCATAGAAATTACGCTCCTTCTCTTTCCATATTGTTGCCCCTTGCGGGGAAATGCGACGAATTGCGGCTCACGTCCGCTCCCCCAGGGAGCGGTGCAGCTCCGCTGTGAAGCGGATGGACTCCGCCACGGACTGCTCCAAAAGCGCCGCGAACTGCTCCACCCTGGGGGAGGGGGCGGCGTTTTTCGGCACGATCCAGCCGATGCGAATATCCCGCTTGCCCGCAAGGGGCACAGTGACCACCTGCTGGCTGATGAGGCTCTCCACCAAAAGGCCGCTGCCGGTGGTATAGGCGTCGGTGCGGGTGAGCACGTTCATCATCGTGGCCCGGTTGTTCACCACGATGCACCGCTCCGGCCGCCGGAGCTGGAGCTCCTGATACTCCTCGGAAAAGTCCGACGCCACGCCCTGGGCGTGCTCAAAGGACACGTAGGGGTATCCCTCCAGCGCCTCGTCCGTTACCTGCTCGGCCCCGGCCAGGGGATGGCCCTTGCGCACATAGATGCAGGGGGCCACCGCCGCCACCTCGTGGAACTCCAGCTCCCGGGAGGCCAAAAGCCGCCGGATCATCTTCTCCGTCAGCTCCGTCAGGAAGATGACACCGATGTCGGCGCGGTGGTCATACACGTCGTCGATCACGGCGTCCATGCCCAGCTCCTTCAGGGTGTAGTGGTAGCAGGGCTCGGCCAGCGTCTCCAAAAGGCGCAGGAAAGCGTCCTCCGTAAAGGGGTAGCGCTGGGTGGAAACGGCGAAGCGGGCAGGGGCGGACTGGGGGGCGCGGTACAGTCCTTCGATGCGCTCCTTCTGCTCCAAAAGGGACACGGCGTAGCTCAAAAACTCCGTGCCCTCCGGGGTAAAGGCCACGCCCCGGCTGGTGCGCAGGAAGAACCGGATGCCCAGCTCCTCCTCCAGCTCCCGCACGGCGGTGGAGATGCCGGACTGGGACTGGCAGAGCTTGTGGGCGGCCTTGTTGATGGAGCCGCATCGGGAGATCTCCACCACGTAGCTCAGCTGCTGAAAGGTCATGGGTACCTCCTTCGTCCCCGGTGGGCGTGTAGCAGACATCATTATACGAACGTTCCACAGAAATGTCAACCGGCTATTGAAATAAATGATAGCAGTTTGACAAATTTTTCGATAAGCTGTTATTTGGAAAACCTTGACAGTCCGCTCCGCCCGGCGGTATACTGCACTTGCCCGTCCGCAGCGCCGGACGGAGGATGCCGCCCTTCTGGCGGCAGGGGAGGGACAAGCGGTGCTGCTGTTTTTGACGCTTTTGCAGGTGGGCCTCTCCTGCCTGTGCGCCCTGCTCTTTTACGGGGCTGCCCTGCTCTGGTCCCGGCGGGGAAAGTCTCCTTGGGGACTGTTCCTGAGCGGAACGCTGCTGCAGGGCTTTCTGGAGTTCGGTCACGTTTCAGGCATGGTGCGGCGGCAGGAGACGGTGACGGCGGAGGATGCCGCCCAGTGGGTGCTCTTTGCCCTTTTGGCGGTGGGCACCTGGTATCTTCTCTGGCGGTGGGAGCATCCCGCCGCCCCGAAGAGCGATGCTGCCCCGGCGGAGCGGCCTCTGGTGGAGTGGGAGCCCCAGACGCCCGGCGCTCATTTTTGCCATCGCTGCGGCGCGGCGCTGTACCCCGGTGCGGCCTTTTGCGGCCAGTGCGGCGCGGCGGTGCTGACCCGGAACACGGCGGGGCACAGCGAAAAGGACCAGGAGGAGAGCTGACCTGCCGGGAAACAACAAACAGGACCGCCGCGCTGGACCCAGCGCGGCGGTCTTTTGCGGGTGTGGGGCTATTCGCCTCCGCGGGCGATGCACAGCCAGCGGGGCCGGTAGGACCCGGGAAAAGAGGGGAACCGGATGCCCGAGTGTTCTTCCCGCCTATCTTTGGTTTTGAAAGCCCTCATACCGGGGCCCATATTTAAAATGGAGCGCGGCCTCAATCAACTCCGGCGTGAAGATTCCCAGAGAGGCATCCAAAAGAATGTCGATCCTTCCGGTGTTCTGCTTGGTCCAACTGCCGATGTTTTTCTCGGTGAGGACCAGATCCTGCATCCTGGTGTCGTTTAGGATAGACCTTGCCAGGTTGCTGGCTGAGCTATTTGGAAGGTAATGCTGGCTGGAAAATCGTGCGCCGCTGTTAGGACCCGCCTTTCCGATTTTCAGGAATGCATCCTGATATAGGAATGTGTAAACGCCCATCGTACCGGGTCTCAGCGGCTGCGGGACGTGTGGCTGGCCCCGGCCCATAATGGCATATCCGGAGCGAATGGCCCGGCCCGCGGCTGCGGTGACGCTTTGGATGATCTCGTCAAATGCGGCGATATAAGGGCTGACGTTCCCCCCCAGACGGTGTCCGCTGCGCAGAAGACAGCCGCAAAGCGGCATCTGAGAGGTAATAGCGGTAGGGGCGTGCAGAGCGGTCCACATAGGCTGCGTGTGTATTCTCCAAGGCACCGCATTCGCTGTGGATATGCTGGAGCCGCTTGTCCAGCCGTGCCGCGATCTCCCCTGCCGTGATGCCGGGCTCGCTGCGGACCAAATTCAGGATCAGACTGCCGACCGTCATGATATGCGCTTCCCTCTTTTCTGAAAAAGCCTCGCCAGCCAGGAAGCCTCTTTTTGATCGCCCGGAGCATCCGCAGCCTCCAACGCGGGGGCGGGCTGCTCCGAAAGGATCAAATTCGTCAGAACGACTTCCGTCGGATCGACCCTGCCATCTCCGTTCCAATCGATCATCCGCTCCTCGCTCCCATCAGCGGTCCTTACATGGATAGTATAAAGCGTCCGGGCGTACAAAATCAATTGGGGATGTATTGTTGTTGCGTATTGGGTTTTTCGTATTGGGAAATGTATTGGGTGGCATGTGATCTCATGAAGCACGGCGTTTATGCGAACAGGAGGAGCGAGACTGAGAGAGGTGGCGGTTGCCTGGAAAAAGAAAAAGTCGTCGCGGGCAATATCATGCCCACGACGACGCTGGTGCGCGAGGCGGGCCTTGAACCCGCACGTGCGTAATGCACACTAGAACCTGAATCTAG
>JAFUGI010000035.1 GCA_017469475.1 Oscillibacter sp.
AACCGGTTTCGCTGTGAATGGGGTGCCCCCTGTGAGAGGGCGAGCCGCAGCGCCCGGGCAGGGACCGGGCAAAAGGCGCCCTATCGGGAACGCCCAAAAATAACGATTTATATTATCCCTGTTTCCCCCGCGGTTGTCAAGGACCGGATGGACGGAAACGGCCGATAAAAAAGCCGGGGCAGGCGCTTGCGGCGCGCTGTCCCGGCGGCGATGGCGGCGAGGGGTCAAAGATGCTTTCGGATGGTGTTGATGGCGCCCTTTTCCAGGCGGGAGACCTGAGCCTGCGAGATGCCCACCTCGGCGGAGACCTCCATCTGGGTCTTGCCCTCGTAGAACCGGAGGGAGAGGATCCGCCGCTCCCGCTCGTCCAAACGGCGCAGGGCGTCCTTCAGGGCGATGCGGTCCGTCCAGTCCTCGTCGGTGCCGCGGCGGTCGCTGAGCTGGTCCATGACGCACAGGGTGTCGCCGCTGTCGGAGTACACCGGCTCGTACAGGGACACCGGGTCCACGATGGCGTCCATGGCGAAGACCACCTCCTCCCGGGGGATGTCCAGCTCCCTGGCGATCTGCTCCACAGTGGGCTCCCGCTGCCCCTGGGCCATCAGCCGGTCCCGGGCCTGGAGCACCCGGTAGGCGGTGTCCCGCATGCTGCGGGAGACGCGGATGGCGCTGTTGTCCCGCAGGTACCGGCGGATCTCGCCCACGATCATGGGCACGCCGTAGGTGGAAAAGCGCACCGGCTGGTTCACGTCAAAATTGTCAATGGCCTTGATGAGCCCCACACAGCCCACCTGAAAGAGGTCGTCCGCGCTCTCGCCCCGGCCGGCGAACCGCTGGATCACCGACAGCACCAGGCGGAGGTTCCCCTCGATGAGCTCCGTCCGGGCGGCCTGGTCCCCCTCCTTGACCCGGCGGAGCAGGGCCAGAGTCTCCTCGTTTTTCAGCACCTTCAGCCTGGCGGTGTTGACCCCCGCAATCTCGACCTTTCCCTGCATACGCGCCGCCCCCTCTTCTGCCTTTGAGTATGGACGGCCGCCGGATTTCCTATACTGGGAGCTTTTGTCGCTTTTCGCTCATGGGACAGTCCGGCGGGCGCATAGGCTGGAGCGGGAGGGATGGGTATGCAGTGCAGGATCCGGGACCTTCGGTGCAAGGAGGTCATCAATATTTGCGACGGCTGCCGCCTGGGCTACGTGTCGGATGTGGACATCCGCATCCCGGAGGGCCAGGTGGTGGCGATCATCGTAGACGGGCCGTATCGCTTTTTCGGCCTCTTCGGGAAGGGGGAGGAGTACTACGTCCCCTGGGACTGCATCCAGCGCATCGGGGACGACATCATCCTCATCGACAAGCCCTTCCCCCGGCGGGAGGCGCCGCCGGAGCGCAAGCGCCGCCGCCGGTTCTGACGCCGCGCCGGGGGCGGGAGGCGCCGATAGGGAAGGCGGGCGGACCGGCCACCGTTTTGGCCGCGATTTTGGCGTTTTTTTGAAAAAAAGCCCTTGCATTGGGTCTTGCCCTTGTGGTATGATAGTTCAGCATTCCGCACGGTGTGTTGACTTTCTGTCTGTGCCCCCAGGGTTGGCAGGGAGGATGAAGCCGCCGGAGGGTAAAACTAAATTTGATTTGGAGGAAAACAAAAACATGGCAAATTCAAGTGTCGTATCCATGAAGGCCCTGCTGGAGGCGGGCGTCCACTTCGGTCACCAGACCCGCCGCTGGAACCCTAAGATGGCTCCTTATATTTATACGGAGCGCAACGGCATCTATATCGTGGACCTGCAAAAGACCGTCCGCAAGCTGGAGGAGGCCTATGCCTTTGTCCGTCAGCTCTCTGAGAGCGGCCAGTCCCTGCTGTTCGTGGGCACCAAGAAGCAGGCGCAGGAGGCCATCCGGGAGGAGGCCACCCGCTGCGGCCAGTTCTATGTGAACGCCCGTTGGCTGGGCGGCATGATGACCAACTTCAAGACCATGCGCACCCGCGTGGACCGGCTGAACCAGCTCAAGACCATGCAGACCGACGGCACCTTTGATATGCTGCCCAAGAAGGAAGTCATGAAGCACCTGGGCGAGATCGAGAAGCTGGAGAAGTATCTGGGCGGCGTGAAAGATATGAAGACCCTGCCCGGCGCCCTCTTCATCGTGGATACCCGCAAGGAGCGCAACGCCATTGCTGAGGCCCACAAGCTGGGCATCCCCGTGGTGGCCATTGCCGATACCAACTGCGATCCCGACGAGATCGATTACGTCATCCCCGGCAACGACGACGCCATCCGCGCCATCAAGCTGATCTCTTCCATCATGGCCAACGCCGTGCTGGAGGGCAAGCAGGGCGAGCAGACCGAAGAGGCCGCCGAGGAGAAGACCGAGGGCTGAGCCCGTTGGGCGCGCTGTCGCCCGGATACTTGAATATTGGAGGAATCATACTATGGCTTTTACCGCAGCAGATGTCAAGAACCTGCGCGAGATGACCGGCGTGGGCATGATGGATTGCAAAAAGGCGCTGACCGCTTCTGACGGCGATATGGACAAGGCCATCGAGTGGCTGCGCGAAAAGGGCCTGGCCGCTTCTCAGAAGAAGGCCGGCCGCATCGCCGCCGAGGGCATGGCCTATGCCGCCGTGATCGGCGGCGTGGGCGTCGTGGTGGAGGTCAACGCCGAGACCGACTTCGTGGGCAAGAACGAGAAGTTTGTGGACTTCGTCAAGGGCGTGGCCGCCACCGTGGCCAAGGACGCCCCCGCTGACCTGGACGCCCTCATGGCCTGCAAGTACAACGGCACGGACCTGACCGTCACCGAGCAGCAGCAGGAGATGGTGCTGGTCATCGGCGAGAACATCAAGGTCCGCCGCTTCGCCCGCTTCGCGGACGGCGTGTCCGTTCCCTACGTTCACGCCGGCGGCAAGATCGGCGTGCTGGTGAACCTGGAGACCAGCCTCTCCGCCGAGCAGGTGGAGACCGTGGGCAAGGATGTGGCCATGCAGATCGCGGCCCTGAACCCCCGCTTCTGGGATAAGTCCCTGGTGACGGAGGACGTGCTGGCCGAGGAGAAGAAGATTATGATGGTCCAGATGGCCAACGATCCCAAGATGGCCAACAAGCCCGAGCAGGTCCGGGAGAAGATCGCCATGGGCAAGATGAACAAGTTCTACGAGGAGAACTGCTTGCTCCAGCAGGCCTTCGTGAAGGACGGTTCCGTGACGGTGGAGCAGTATATCGCCGCAGCCGCCAAGTCCCTGGGCGGCACCATCACCTTCAAGACCGCCGTGCGGTTCGAGAAGGGCGAGGGCATTGAGAAGAAGCAGGAGAACTTTGCCGAGGAGATCGCCTCCCTGGTGAAGGGCTGATCCGCTGTTGATCCCTGAGCGGCAGGCGCTTTTGGCGCCTGCCGCTTTTCCCTGTTTTGCCCGATATTTTGCCGACAGGGGGAATTTTCCTTGTCTTTGCCGCCTCCGGCTGGTATAATAAACGCAAACAACGCGGCGAAGCCGCGTTGCCGCGCAAAGCGCGGTTTTTGCGGGGCAAAAATTTTGCGTTGTATTGAATCGCTAAATTTCTGCGCCTTCGGCGCGGTGCGGCGAAACCGCACCGCCGGACGCAGAGCGTCCGGGAGATTTGCGGTATAATAGCCGCAAAGCGGCTATTATATTGGATCGCCTTTTTTCTCGCCGCTGACGCGGCAACCGAAAAAGATGGCGCTGCTGCCTCCAGCGGCAGCGGAATATTGCGGCCGCCATATTTGCCATGATGGCATTGGCGCACAGTTCGTCCTGCGTTTTGCCGAAAAAGAAAAGGGGAGAGTCATGCTGGGGTATCTGCAAAACCTGTTTGAGGCGCTGGACCTGACCTCCCTGCAGGACGCGCTGCTGCGCACGGCGGCCATCCTGCTGTGCCTGAGCGTCCACGAGACCTGCCACGGCCTGGCGGCCCTGGCCCTGGGGGACCCCACCGCCAAGGCCCGACACCGCCTGTCCCTGAACCCCCTGCGCCACATCGACTGGCTGGGCCTTGCCATGATGTTTGCCGCCGGCTTTGGCTGGGCCAAACCCGTGCCGGTGGACCCCCGGTATTTCAAAAACCCCAAGGGCGGCATGGCCGTCACGGCCCTGGCGGGGCCAGCGTCCAACCTGGTGCTGGCGGTTTTGGCCATGGCGGCGAGCCGGGCCATCTACCTCTGGGCGCCCTACAGCCCCTTTTGGGCCGCCACCTTTGACTTTTGCCTCTACACCGTGGCGCCTCTTTCCATCGGCCTTGGCGTCTTCAACCTGCTGCCCTTCCCACCGCTGGACGGGTCCAAGGTGGCGGCGGCCCTGCTGCCGGATCGGCTCTATGTGCAGTGGATGCGCTACGAGCGCTACGGTATGGTGATCCTGCTGGCTGTGGCCTTTCTGGGCTGGGGCGGCGGGGTCATCAACAGGGCGGTCATGTGGGTGTACCGCCTGCTCTTCAACCTGATCTATTGAGGTGTGACATTTGGAAAATCCCGTATTCAAGCTGGAAAAGGTGGTCCGCTCCCGGTCGGAGGAGATGCAGGATTTTGAAGGTCCCCTGGACCTGATCCTGTTCCTTTTAAGCAAGAACAAGCTGGAGATCCAGGACATCTCCATCTCCCTCATCTGTGACCAGTACCTTGCCTGGCTGGAGCAGCGCCAGAGGATGGACCTGGAGGTGGCCAGCGAATTTGTGACCATGGCCTCCCAGCTGGTGTACATCAAGACCCGGATGCTCCTCTCCATCGAGGATGAGGAGGCCCAGAGCGAGATGGACGCCCTGATCCAGTCCCTGGAGGAGCGCCGCCGGAACGAGGGCTATGTCCGGGTGAAGCTGATGGCCCAGCGTCTGGCGCCCATGGCGGAGTTCGGACGCAACATCGTCACCCGAGAGCCAGAGCCGGTGGAGCGGGGAAAGATCTACGAATATCACCAGGAGAAGGCGGATCTGGTGCTGGCCATGGCGGAGATCCGCAGCCGGGCGGAGCGGGCCCTCCCGCCACCGAAAACGGCCTTCCGGGAGATCGTGCAGCACGAGCCCTATCCGGTGGAGGCCAAGGCCCGGGAGATCCTGCGCAAGCTGAAGGAGCACGGCATCACCCGCTTTTTGCTGCTCTTTCGGGGCAGCCGCAGCCGCAGCGAGGTGGTGGCCACCTTCCTGGCTGTGCTGGAGCTGTGCCGGGCCAAGGTGCTGCACCTGGCGGGCTCCGAGACGGACTGTACCGTCCGCCAGGAGGGGGAGGCCCCGGAGCACCTGAGTTTTTGAGAGAGGAAGCGCACCATGGAACGCATGGAGATGAAAGAGATCGAATCCGCGGTGGAGAGCATCCTGTTCGCCTCCGGCGAGCCGGTGCATATCGACCGCATCTGCGTGGCGCTGGACATCGACCGGCCCGCCGCGGAGCAGGTGCTCCGGCGGCTGATGGACCACTATGCCTATGAGCGCCGGGGCATCCGGCTCTTGCAGTTGGAGGATACCTGGCAGATGTGCTCCGCCCCCGACTATGGGGACGCGGTGCGCCGGGCCTTCGAGATCCGAAAAAGCGCCAAGCTCAGTCAGCCCGCCCTGGAGGTTTTGACCATCATTGCCTACTACCAGCCCACCACCCGGGCCTACGTGGATCAGATCCGAGGGGTGGACAGCTCCTATACCGTGGGGCTGCTGCTGGACCGCAAGCTCATCGAGGAGTGCGGCCGGCTCCAGGTGCCGGGCCGGCCTCACCTCTACCGCACCACCAAGCAGTTTCTGCGCGCCTTTCACCTGACCAGCCTGGAGGATCTTCCCGAGATGCCGGACCTGGGCGAGGAGGGGCAGATGCGCTTGAACGAAAACGGCGAGATCGTGGACCCGGCGGAGGGCGTGGAGATCACCGGCGCGGACTCGCCGGAGACCGCCGCCTTCCCGCCGCCGGAGGAGGATTGAGGACCGGAGAGACGGGAGGTGAGGACCCTTGCGCTGGCTGTGGATACCGGGTGTTCTTTTGGCGCTGGTGGTGGTTTTGCTGCTGCTGCGCGTGGGCGTGCACGCCGTGCTGGCCGGAGCGGACACCGCGGTGGACGCCAAGGTGGGCCCCTTCCGGTTTCGGGTCTACCCCTGGCGGCCGCTCTCGGAGCGGGAGAAGCGCCGGGCGGAGGAGAAGGCCGCCCGCAAGGCCGCCCGGGCGGAGAAACAGAAGATCAAAAAGGACGGGGAGGGGGACAAGTCCCACCTTCCCAAGCTGACGCCCGGCGACCTGCTGGATGCGGGGAGGACGCTGTTCCCGCCCCTCAAGCGGGCCCTGGGCCGCACCCGGCGGGGTATTCGCATCCACCCGCTGCGCCTGGCGGCAGTCGTCGGCGGGGCGGAGGACCCGGCCGCCGGCGCGGAGCTGTACGGATACCTGAACGCTGCCGTGTGGACGGGAATGCCGGTTTTGGAGCAGCTCCTGGTGATCCCGGATCCCCACATCGACCTGGGCGTGGATTTTGACGCGCCCGAGACGCACCTGGAGGGGGAGATCACCGTCACCGCCCGGGTGGGCACACTGCTGGCGGCAGCCCTGGGCGTGGGCTTCCCGGCCCTGGGATGGTTTTTGCGCCTCCAGAAGCGAAAGAAGAGTCAACAACCGGAACGGTCCCGGAAGGCGGCCGCGTAGAAAGGATGGCAACTATGGAAATGGAAAAGAAAACGCCCCTGAACGATCTCATGCGCGCCACCATGGAGAAGGTCCATGAGATGGTGGACACCAACACCATCGTCGGCGAGCCCATCTCCACGGCGGACGGTGTGACACTGATCCCCATTTCCAAGGTCAGCTTTGGCTTTGGCAGCGGCGGCGGCAGCTACGGAAAGGGGAGCAAGGACGGCTTTGGCGGCGGCAGCGCTGCCGGGGTGAAGATCGACCCGGTGGCCTTTCTGGTCATCAAGGACGGGCTGACCCGGGTGCTGCCGGTGGCGGCGGCCCCCATGAACACAGTGGACCGCATCGTGGACATGGCGCCGGACCTGATGGATAAGGTGGAAAAATTTATCGACAGAAAGGGCGAAAAAGAAACGCCCTGAGCGGGGTATACTACCATCACGTCGTGGGAGCGGATCTGCGCTCCCGTCGCCGTCGCGTCCGGTTTTGCCGGGCGCGGCGGCTGCGCCTCCTTTCCGGCAGGCTCCAGGGAGCCTGCCTGCCGTCCTGTTGAGAAGGACCCCACGGGCAGGCCATTGGAAAGCAGAGGGGCGCAGCGAACTGAGATCACGAGGTGATGGGTGTATGCTGAAACGGTTTGGCCCCCTTCTGCTGGGCCTGCTTTTTCTGTATAGTATGTTTCCTTGTCAGGCACTGGCGGTCAGCACTTCGGCCGCCTCCGCCATTTTGGTGGACGCAGACAGCGGCCGGGTTTTGTATGAGCAGAACGCCGATGCGCGCATGCGCATCGCCAGCACCACCAAGATCATGACAGCCCTGGTGGCCATTCGGGAGGGGGACCTATCCGATGTGGTGACGGTCAGCGCCTCCGCTGCCGGGACGGAGGGCTCCTCCCTCTATCTGCGCGCCGGGGAGGAGCTGACGCTGGAGACGCTGCTCTACGGGCTGCTCCTCTCCTCGGGAAACGACGCCGCTGTGGCCATTGCCGAGCATGTGGGCGGCAGCTGCGACGCCTTCGTCCGCCGCATGAACGAGACGGCCCGGGAGCTGGGCATGGCGGATACCTCCTTCGCCAATCCCAACGGACTGGACGCGGAGGGCCACTACTCCACCGCCCGGGACATGGCCCGTCTGGCCTGCGCCGCCATGGAGAACGCGACACTGCGGCGGATCGCCTCCACCAAGAGCGTCACCGTGGGCGGCCGGACCATGACCAACCACAATAAGCTCCTCTCCTACATGCCTGCCTGCATCGGCCTCAAGACCGGGTACACCCGGGCGGCGGGGCGGACACTGGTGAGCTGCGCGGAGCAAAACGGCCAGCGTCTGGTGGCGGTGACGCTGCAGGACGGAAACGACTGGGCGGACCACCAGGCCCTGTATGAATACGGCTTTGCCGCCTATCCCGCAAGGCGCCTTGCCTTTGTGGGCCAGAGGCTGGGAAGTGCCCCGGTCACAGGCGGCGCGAGAGAGACAGTGCCGCTGGTCGCGGCGGAGGACCTCTCCTGGCCCGTAGCAGCGGGGGAGGAGACGAATTGCCGCGTGGAGCTGACCGGCCCCCTGACCGCCCCGGTGCGCTCGGGCACGGCGGTGGGACAGGCGGTCTTTACGTTGGACGGCCGGGAGATCGGACGGGTGGATCTCCTCTGCGGAGAGACGGTGCCGCCCCGGGCCGTCTCCGCCCTGGCCGCGCTGAAAAGCGGAGAGATCCCGGGATAGGAATTGCCGCCCGGAGCGGCGGCGCAAGTGAGGACGAGCCATGGAAGAACGCATCCAAAAGCTGCTTGCCGCGGCGGGGGTCTGCTCCCGCCGGACGGCGGAGCGCTATATCACCGAGGGCCGGGTAACGGTGAACGGCCAGGCGGCGCGGCTGGGCCAGCAGGCCGACCCCCTGCGGGACGCCATTTTGGTAGACGGCCGGCCGCTGCCGGGGCGGGAGGAGCCAGTGTATCTCCTGCTCTATAAGCCCCGGGGCTATGTGACCACCCTGGCGGACGAAAAGGGCCGCCGGACTGTGCGGGAACTGGTGGGCGATTGCCCGCAGCGGGTCTACCCCGTGGGCCGGCTGGACATGGACTCCGAGGGACTGCTGCTGCTGACCAATGACGGCGCTTTGACCCAGCGGCTGCTTCACCCCAGCGGAGAGGTGGAAAAGACCTACCGCGTCACCGTGTTCGGAGATGTCAACGGCGCGGCGGAGCGCCTTTCCGCCGTGACGGAGCTGGAGGGGGAGCGCATCCGCCCCGCCCGGGTGGAGACGCTGCGCCAGAGCGGGGAGGAGGCGGAGCTGTCCGTCACCATCCACGAGGGGAAAAACCGCCAGATCCGCCGGATGTGCCAGCAGTGCGGCCTTTCCGTGCGGCGGCTGTGCCGGGTGCGGGAGCACACGCTGACGCTGGGCAGACTGACGCCGGGCCAGTGGCGGTATCTGACGGTGGAGGAGGTGGCCGCGCTGAAGAGGGCATAGGCCGCCGGCAGAACATTTCCCGGGGAAAGATTCCGGTTTCTTGCATAAAATGGAAGCCATTCCGTCAAAAGAAGCACCGCAGACCTGCTGCGGCGTTTCTTTTTTGCAAGAATTCGGAGAAATCCTGCAAAAGCGGTTGAAACTGGCGAAATTTGTGGTACAATACTTGCGGACATCGGCAAAACGACAGGCCTGCCCGGTCGGGGCGGGCGCGTGGAGGGGACCGCGTTGGCAAAAAGCATTTTACATACCATCGAGACCGGGATGGCCTCCTTTTCCAAGGGGCAGAAACGGATCGCGCAATATATTCTGGAGCATTACGACAAGGCCGCCTTTATGACAGCCAGCAAGCTGGGTGCCCTGGTTGAGGTCAGCGAATCCACGGTGGTCCGCTTCGCCTCCGAGCTGGGGTACGAGGGGTATCCCGGCATGCAGCGGGCGCTGCAGGAGATGATCCGCAGCCGCCTGACCTCCACCCAGCGCCTCCAGGCGGCGGACAACCGCTTCTCCGGACAGGACATGCTGGGCGCCGTGGTGCAGTCGGACATCGAAAAGCTGCGGGACATGGCGGCCCAGGCCGACCGGCAGGAGTTTGACCGGGTGGTGGGGCGGATCATCGGCGCCCGCCACGTCTACATCCTGGGCACCCGCTCCTCCGCCTATGTGGCGGGGTACCTGCATTTTTACCTGCACCTGCTCTTCGAAAAGGTGACGCTGGTGCAGTCCAACGCCGCCGGGGAGATCTTTGAGCAGCTCTTTCGCATCGGGCCGGAGGATGTGGTCATCGCCATCAGCTTCCCCCGCTACTCCCAGGTGACGGTGAACACCGTGAAATTCGCCCGGGACCGGGGGGCCGCCATCATCGCCGTGACGGACAACGACCTCTCCCCGGTCTACCAGCTCTCGGACGCGGCGCTGCTGGCTCCCTGTGAGATGATCTCCTTCGTGGACTCCATGGTGGCCCCGCTGTCGCTGGTGAACGCACTGCTGGTGGCCTTGGCCCACCGGCTGGGGGCGGACGTGTCCGCCACCTTCTCCCAGCTGGAGGACATCTGGAACGAGTACGGCGTCTTCGGGAAGATGGACGATGAGTAAGCGCGTGATCGTCATAGGCGGCGGAGCCGCCGGCATGATGGCGGCCATCACCGCCGCGGAGCGGGGCGCCGCCGTGACGCTGCTGGAGCCCAACGAACGGCTGGGCAAAAAACTGAACATCACCGGCAAGGGCCGGTGCAACGTGACCAACCGGGCGGAGCTGGACACGGTGCTTGCCAACATTCCCGGGAACGGCCGCTTTTTGTACAGCGCCCTGTCCCGCTTCGGGACCGGGGACGCCATGGCCTTTTTTGAGGGGCTGGGAGTGCCGTTGAAGGTGGAGCGGGGGAACCGGGTGTTTCCGGTGTCTGACCGGGCCTTCGACATCAGCGCCGCGCTGGAGCGGCGGCTGCGCACTTTGGGCGTCGCCTGGGTCCGGGACCGGGCCCTGAGCGTCCAAACGGAGGCGGGCGCCGCCGTGGGCGTTCGGGGGGAGCGGGGGACCTACCCCGCCCAGGCGGTCATTCTGGCTACCGGTGGCGTCTCCTATCCCGCCACCGGCTCCACCGGGGAGGGCCACCGCATGGCCGCTGCCCTGGGCCATACCGTCACGCCCCTGCGGGGTTCTCTGGTGCCCCTGCGGGAGCGGGGGGAGCGGTGCCGCCGGATGCAGGGGCTGAGCCTGCGGAACGTGGGACTCACCGTCTGGGAGACCGGCGGGAAGGAGAAGAAGGTCTACGCGGACTTTGGGGAGCTGCTTTTTACCCATTTCGGCGTCAGCGGGCCGCTGGCCCTGTCCGCCTCCGCCCATATGCGGGATTTCCAGAAGAAGGCCTACCGCATGGAGCTGGACCTCAAGCCCGCCCTAGACGAGGAGACGCTGGACCGGCGGCTGCTGTCGGACTTTGAGAAGTATGCGAACCACGACTTTTGCAACGCCCTGGACGATCTCCTGCCCCAAAAGCTGATCCCCGTCCTGGTGGAGGAGAGCGGCATCCCGCCCCACCAAAAGGTCCACGACATCACCCGGGAGCAGCGCCAGACCCTGCGCCGCCTGCTCAAGCATTTTTCGATCGACATCGCAGGCGCCCGGCCGGTGACGGAGGCCATCGTCACCGCCGGGGGTATTAAAGTGGGAGAAGTCAACCCCACCACAATGGGATCAAAACTTGTA
This sequence comes from Oscillibacter sp., assembly GCA_017469475.1. GTDB lineage: Bacteria > Bacillota > Clostridia > Oscillospirales > Oscillospiraceae > Oscillibacter. Next base: position 11,283 of record JAFUGI010000035.1, read on the forward strand.
AAGCAATTATACTTTGCAGGAGAACTGCTGGATGTGGACGCCTACACCGGCGGCTTCAACCTCCAGATCGCCTGGGCCACTGGCCGGGCGGCGGGAACGGCGGCGGCTGAACCGTGAAAAGCCGCCGAAAAACCACAAAACACAGGAGAGATGCGCATATGAACATCATCAGCGTCGCCATTGACGGCCCCTCCGGCGCCGGGAAGAGCACTCTGGCCCGGAGCATGGCCGGCCGCTTCGGTTTTTTGTACGTGGACACCGGGGCCATTTACCGCACCATCGGCCTCTACGCCTGGGAGCATCAGATCGATCCCAAGGACGCCGAGGCGGTGACGGCCGCCCTGCCGGAGATCCGCGTGGAGCTCACGTACGGAGAGGACGGGCTGCAGCACATGCTGCTCAACGGCCGGGACGTGACGGGGGAGATCCGCCTTCCCCAGATTTCCCTGTACGCCTCCGCCGTGTCGGCCCATCCGGCGGTGCGGACCTATCTTTTGGAGATGCAGCGCCAGCTTGCCCGCACCCGCAGCGTCATCATGGACGGCCGGGACATCGGCACCGTGGTGCTGCCGGACGCCACGGTGAAGATCTACCTCACCGCCTCGGAGACCGAGCGGGCCCGGCGGCGGATGCGGGAGCTGGAGGAGCGGGGCACGCCCCAGCCCTTTGAGGAGACCCTGGCGGACATCCGCCAGCGGGACTACAACGACTCCCACCGCCCTGTGGCGCCGCTGCGCCAGGCGGAGGACGCGGTGCTGCTGGATACCACGGACCTGACCTTTTCCCAGAGCGAGGACGCCATGGAGCAGCTGATCCGAGAGAGGGCCGGCCTATGAGACCGACCAACGGACTGTATGTGGTGGTATACTATGTGCTCAAGGTGTTCCTTGCCATCGTCCACCCCACCACGGTGGAGGGGCTGGAAAAGCTGCCCCGCCGCGGGGCGCTGCTGTGCCCCAACCACGCCAGCAACTGGGACCCCCTGCTCATCGCCGTGCGCCTGCCGGTGAACTACCGGCTTCACGCAATGGCCAAGAAGGAGCTGTTCCAAAATCCGGTGCTGGGCTGGCTTTTGCGAAAGCTGGGCGTCTTTCCGGTGAACCGGGAGGGCACGGACATCAAGGCCGTCAAGACTGCCATCCAGACCATCAAGGACGGGGACAACCTGCTGATCTTCCCGGAGGGAACCGTGATCCGCAACGGCATCGGCTATGTGGACGGGCTGCCCGCCCACGCCAAAAGCGGCGCCGCCATGATCGGCATCCGCACCGGGGCGACGCTGATCCCGGTGTTTGTGGACGGGGAGAAGAAGCCCTTCCGTCGCACCCGCATCATCTTCGGCGATCCCTATGAGCCCCATTACACCGGCCGCCATGGTACAGCGGAGGAGATCCAGAAGATCGCGGACGAGCTGCTGGAGCAGGCCTACGCCCTGGGCGGCCAGGCGGTGGGAGGTGCGCCGCTGTGAAGGTGATCCTGGCCCAGAGCGCCGGCTTTTGCTATGGGGTGCGCCGGGCGGTGGAGCTGGCCCGGCGGACGGCGGAGGAGCGGGGCGGCTGCTACATGCTGGGCGACCTGATCCACAATTCCTACGTGGTGGAGGACCTGGAGCGCCGGGGCGTCCGCAAAATGGCGCAGATCGATCGCCTGGGCCCGGGGGACACGGTCATCATCCGCTCCCACGGGGAGCAAAAGCGCGTGCTGGACGAGCTGGAGCGCCGGGGCGTGGCGTGCGTCAACGCCACCTGTCCCAACGTGTGCCGCATCCAGTCTCTGGTCGCCCAGGCGGAGGCGGAGGGCCGGCGCAGCGTCATCATCGGAGAGCCCCACCACCCGGAGGTGGCGGGCGTGGCCAGCTGGTGCCGGGACGCGCTGGTGTTCGACGGGCCGGAGGCGGTGAAGGCCTGGCTCGCCGAAGACCCCGACGCCCGCAAGACCCCCGTGACGGTGGTGGCGCAGACTACCTGCATTCGAGAACTTTTTGAAACTTCTTGGAAAATCGTAAAAAAAGAGTGTACAAATGCGAAAAAGTTTGATACAATATGTAATGCTACGCAAAAACGTCAAACTGAGGCGGCCCAAATCGCCGGTTTGGTTGACGTGATGGTCGTGGTGGGAGACCGGAAAAGCGCCAACACCCAGCACCTGGCGGAGATCTGCCGAGGGAGCTGCCGCCGCGTTCTTCAGATCGAAAACGCGGACGAGCTCTCGCCGGAGCTCTTTGCCGGCTGCGCGGCGGCGGGGCTGACCGCCGGCGCCTCCACACCGGCGAGCATCATTAAGGAGGTATATGCAACGATGAGCGAAGAAATCAAAGCGGCCGAGGGCAAAGAGGAGTCCTTCGAGGAATTACTGAATCAGTCTTTCAAAACTTTAAATACAGGAGAGAAGGTCACCGGCATTGTCACGGCCATCACCCCCACTGAGGTGCAGGTGGATGTGGGCGCCAAGCAGTCCGCGTACATCAAGCTCAGCGAGCTGAGCGACGATCCCTCCGCCAAGCCGGAGGACATCGTCAAGGTGGGCGACGAGATCGAGACCTATATTGTCCGCGTCAACGACGTGGAGGGATATGCCGAGCTCTCCAAGAAGCGGCTGGACGCCCAGAAGATCTGGGAGAACATCGAGCAGGCCGTGGAGGATAAGACTGTCCTGGAAGGCACCGTTACCGAGGAGAACAAGGGCGGCATCGTGGTCTCTGTGAAGGGCGTGCGGGTCTTCGTGCCCGCGTCTCAGAGCGGCCAGCCCCGGGGCGCTGATCTCTCCGCCATGAAGGGCCAGCGCGTCCAGCTGCGCATCACGGAGGTCAACCGCGCCCGTCGCCGGGTGGTGGGTTCCATCCGCGCCGTGGCGGACGAGGCCCGCAAGGCCGCTCAGGAGCAGGTGTGGGCCAACATCGAGGTGGGCAAGCGCTACACCGGCACCGTCAAGTCCATGACCTCCTACGGCGTGTTCGTGGACATCGGCGGCGTGGACGGCATGGTACATATCTCCGAGCTGAGCTGGAGCCGTATCAAGGACCCCAAGGAGGTCTGCAAGGTGGGCGACACGCTGGAGGTGTACGTCATCTCCTTCGACCCCGAAAAGCGCAAGATCTCCCTGGGCGTGAAGGACCACAGCGTGGAGCCCTGGAGCGTGTTCATGAACACCTACAGCGTGGGTGACGTGGCCTCCGTGCGCATCGTGAAGCTGATGAGCTTCGGCGCCTTTGCCGAGGTGGTGCCCGGCGTGGACGGCCTGATCCACATCTCCCAGATCGCGGACCGCCGCATCGAAAAGCCGGAGGACGTGCTCTCCGAGGGCCAGATCGTGGACGCCAAGATCACCGCCGTGGACGAGGAGAAGCAGAAGATCTCCCTGTCCATCCGCGCCCTGCTGGCTCCCATGGCCGATGACAGCGAGGAATGATTTGACTGCTGCGACGAGGCAGGCCGAAGGGTCTGCCTCGTTTTTTAATTTCGTTATTTTTTTCACGGAATGGCTTGCATTATGGGCAGCCGCCTGATATACTATCTTTTGGTTATAATTTTGACAATGTGAGGGAAGGACTTTATCACAACCGATCATGAGGAGGAACAAGTCATGGGCTATCAGGAGGAGTACAAGCAGAAGCTAAAGACCGCGGACGAGGCGGTCAAGGTGGTCCAGTCCGGCGACTGGGTGGATTACGGTTGGAGCATCTGCACGGTCAACGCCCTGGACAAGGCACTGGCAAGACGGGGAGCGGAGCTGACGGACGTGAAGGTCCGGGGCGGCATCCTGACCCGGCGCCCCGCCATTTTCGACGTGCCGGACACGGCGGAGCATTTCACCTGGAATTCCTGGCACATGTCCGGCGTGGAGCGCAAGGCCATCAACGAGGGCTTTGCCTATTACATCCCCCTGCGCTATTCGGAGCTGCCCGGCTATTACCGCAACTGCATCCGCTCCGTGGATGTGGCCATGTTCCAGGTGGCCCCCATGGATGAGCACGGCTATTTCAACTTCGGCCCCGGAGGCTCCCACATCAAGGCCGTGTGCGACGTGGCCAAGACCGTCATCGTGGAGGTCAATCAAAACATGCCCGTCTGCCTGGGCGGCTTTGAAAACTGCGTCCACATCAGCGAGGTGAACATGATCGTGGAGGGGGAGAACCCACCCATGGAGACCCTGGGCGGCGCCACCGAGCCCTCCGACGTGGACATCGCCGTGGCCAACCTGGTGGTGCCCGAGATCCCGGACGGGGCCTGCCTCCAGCTGGGCATCGGCTCCATGCCCAACACCATCGGAAAGATGATCGCCGAGTCCGATTTGAAGGACCTGGGCGTGCACACCGAGATGTACGTGGACGCCTTCGTGGAGATGGCCGCCGCCGGTAAGCTCACCGGCGCCTGCAAGCCCTTTGACAAGGGCCGCCAGGTGTATGCCTTCGCCGCCGGCTCCCAGAAGCTGTACGATTACATCAACAACAACCCCGCCTGCATGGCGGCCCCGGTCAGCTATGTCAACGACATTGCCCGGGTCTCCCAGATCGACAATTTCATCTCCATCAATGGCGCCGTGGACATCGACCTCTACGGCCAGGTGTCCTCCGAGTCCTCCGGCACCCACCACATCTCCGGTGCCGGCGGCCAGCAGGACTTCGTCATGGGCGCGTACCTGGCCAGGGGCGGCAAGAGCTTCATCTGCTGCTCCTCCGCCGTGAAGGACAAGAAGAGCGGCACCCTGAAATCCCGCATCCGCCCCACGCTGCTGGAGGGGTCCATCGCCACCTGCACCCGCACCAACCTCCACTATGTGGTCACGGAGTACGGCAAGTTCAACGCCAAGGGCAAGTCCACCTGGGAGCGGGCCGAAGGCCTCATCGCCATCGCCCATCCCCAGTTCCGGGAGGAGCTCATCGCCGAGGCGGAGAAAATGCACATCTGGCGGCGGTCCAACAAGAGATGAGCTGAGTCACAGAAAATCGGCAGACAGCACAGCTGTCTGCCGATTTTTGCGCAGTTTTCTGTGAGAAAAGTTGAAAAAATTCAAAAAAGTCCTTGTCAAATCCATCGGGCGGCTTTATAATAGATTTGTATTAGTAAAGAAGTTGGACGCCCTGCCCGTCGGTCAAACGCCCGGCGGGGACGGGAGAGGAAGCGATGAAAAAACGCCGCGCGGCCGCGGCATCCGGGGAAGGGAGGGGCCATGTTCTGCATTGGGGATCTGGTGGTGCATCCGATGCACGGCGCCGGCATGATCGACGACATCGTGCGCGAGCGGGTGGCCGGTGTCACCAGGGAGTACTATGTCTTCAAAATGCCCATGGGAGGGCTGGTGCTGAAGATCCCCACAGAAAATGCCGCCCTCATCGGCGTTCGCCGCATTCTCTCCTCCGGGGAGATCCACCGGCTGATGGAGGCGATCCCCTCGCTGACGGTGGAGTCCAACACCAACTGGAACAAGCGCTATCAGGAGAATCTGACCCGCCTGAAAAGCGGCGATCTCTATGAGGTGGCCCGGGTGGTGAAGTCCCTTTTGTATCGGGAGAATCAGAGGGGCCTCTCTACCGGGGAGCGGAAGATGCTCTACAACGCCAAGCAGATCATGATCTCCGAGATCGTGCTGGTGGAAAAGGGCGAGTATCGGGAGGTGGAATCCCGCTTGATGGCTGCCATGATGCGCCGGCCTGCCGTCTCCTGAAACATTGCCTGTGCGCGGCCCCGGCGGCGACAGCCGGGGCCTGTTTTTCGGACCAAACGGACGAAGAAGGAGGAAGCCATGTTTTCCCTGTTCAAAAAACTGCGGCAGGAGCGCCGTCCCCGCTGCACCGCTTTGGTGGCGGCGGCGGGCCAGTCCCGCCGGATGGGGGGCGAGAACAAGCTGCTCATGCCGCTGGACGGCGTGCCGGTCCTGGTGCGGACGCTGACATCGCTGCAGCTGGCCGCCCAGGTGGATGAGGTCGTGGTGGCCGCCCGGGAGGAGGACATCGTGGAGATCTCCCAGCTGTGCAGGACCTACGGCATCACCAAATGCACCAAGGTGGTCCGGGGCGGCGAGAGCCGGGCCCACTCGGTGCTGCTGGCGGCGCTGGAGGCGTCGCCGGAGTCCACCCTCCTGGCGGTGCACGACGGCGCCCGCCCCCTGGTGACGCCGGAGCTCATCGACCGGGTCATCGACGGGGCCATCCGCTATAACGCGGCGGCCCCCGCCGTGGCGGTGAAGGACACCATCAAGCGGATCGGGGAGGACGGCATCGTGACCGAGACGCTGGAGCGGCAGGAGCTGCGGGCGGTGCAGACGCCCCAGGTCTTCGAGGCCAGCCTTTTGAAGGCAGCCCTCCAGTCCGCGGTGGAGCAGGGCGTCGCGGTAACGGACGACTGCGCCGCCGTGGAGCGGCTGGGAAAGCAGGTGTACCTGGTGGAGGGGGAGGAGGAGAATCTGAAGCTCACCACGCCGGTGGACCTTCTTTTTGCTCAGGCCATTTTGGAGGAAAGGAAGCACGGAGGATGACGGCTCTTCGCATCGGACACGGATATGACGTCCACCGTCTGGTGGAGGGGCGGCCCCTGGTCCTGGGCGGCGTGACCATCCCATGGGAGCGGGGCCTTCTGGGCCATTCGGACGCCGACGTACTGACCCAC
>JAFUGI010000036.1 GCA_017469475.1 Oscillibacter sp.
ATGGCGGAAATCGGAGAAGAGCTCGAGAGCAACGAGGAATATCGAAAACTGGCGGAGGAGGATGATGGGGAACAACTACTGGTCTGGGTGGACGAGCATTATCCGGGATACAGGGCTTCCTCGGAAGATCCTATTAACTATTATTTCACGTCCGGCAATGCGCGGGCGGATGCGATGGGCTTCCTCAGCGCCATGAGCATGATTACCGACAATCTAAACGACCCTGCCATGGTGCGCCAGCTTTTGAACGACGGCTTTGACAAGGACCTGATCAACTCTCTGAACACCGCCCTGGCTTCCGTCGGCTGATCGAAAGGCCCCGGGCGGGAAATGCCCCGCACCAGGCCTTGCGCAAGGCATGCCTTTCCCACCGTGGGCGAGGAGGACCATCCGTCTAACACGCGCAGACGCGTTTAGAACACCAAAAATCGAAAAGGAGAAAGTAACATGAAAAAGGATTCCGGTTTTACCCTTGTGGAGCTCATCGTGGTCATCGCCATCTTGGGCATCCTGGCCGCCGTGGCCATCCCCGCCTACTCCGGCTACATCACCAAGGCCAACGAGGCCGCGGACATCACCCAGCTGGACGCCATCCTCACCGCCGCCCAGTCCGCCCTGGCCACCAAGGGGGCCGTGAGCGAGGTCACCTACACCGTTTCCGGCAATGCCGTGACCGCCAAGGTCGGTTCGGACAGCTATACCCTGACCGACACAATCCCCACGGATACCTACGACGATGATTTCGCCACCTACATCACCATCAGCACCGTCAACCTGAAACACAAAAATTCCGCTGGCAAGGCCGTAGCCTCCGCCACCTGGAAGGCGGACGATTCCGCCTGGACCTACACCTACGCGGCCTGATTTTCCCCAGGGCAGCCCCGCTCCGGCGGGGCTGCCCTTCTCCCACCGCCCGGTTTTTTCTTCGACGAATGAACTGCCAACGGCCTGCAAAAAATTTGTTGACAAACGGGTGTGTATCTGGTAAGATAAGCTCTGCTGTTGGAAACCGTATCTTGCTGGTGTAGCTCAGCCGGTAGAGCAGCTGATTTGTAATCAGCAGGTCGGGGGTTCGAATCCGTCCACCAGCTCCAACCTTTCCATATTGCATCTGGGGGAGTTCCAGAGCGGTCAAATGGGGCAGACTGTAAATCTGTTGTCGACGACTTCAGTGGTTCGAATCCACTCTCCCCCACCAGGCCGCCGCAAGCTGCATCGCTTGCGGCGGCTTTTTTGCGCCCACAGAAGGGGACCTGCTTCGGCGGACTCCTTCTGTTTTCCCGGGACGAGCGACGGAGTAGCCCATCATCGCGCACTATGCCCGCCTTTTCCCTGGGGAACAGCGCGGAGGCGTTGCATCCCGGGGCGGTCCCTGCTATACTAAGGAGGAACGATACGGGCCGCGGACCGCGGCTTTTGAGAAAGGGGGCATCACCATGACGCTGACGGTACCCTGCCTTTTGGGGCTGGAGGGTCTGGTGGCGGACGAGCTGCGCCGTTTGGGCCTGGGAGGCGTCCGGGCGGAGAACGGCCGGGTCCACTGCGACGGCACCATGGCCGACATCGCCCGGCTGAACATCAATCTGCGCTGCGGCGCCCGGGTGCTGATGGAGCTGGGCACCTTTCCCGCCCGGGACTTTGAGGCCCTGTTCCAGGGGGTGCTGGCCCTGCCGTGGGAGGCGTTCATCCCCCTTCACGGGGAATTCCCCGTGAAGGGCTTTTCCCTGAACTCCACCCTCCACTCCGTGCCTGCCTGCCAGGCCATCGTGAAAAAGGCGGCGGCTCGGCGGCTGGGGAATGTGTACGGCTGCGAGACCCTGCCGGAGAGCGGCAGCCGCTATCAGATCCAGTTCGCCATCGTGAAGGACACCGCCTCGCTGTATCTGGACACCTCCGGCGAGGGGCTGTACAAGCGGGGCTACCGGGCCCAGAACATGGGCGCCCCTCTGCGGGAGACGCTGGCGGCGGCGCTGGTGCTCCTGTCCCGCTACCGGGGGAAGGACCCCTTCTGCGACCCCTTCTGCGGCTCGGGCACCATCCCCATCGAGGCGGCCCTCATCGCCAAGAACCGGGCGCCGGGGCTGGACCGGCGCTTCGCCGCCCAGCGGTGGAAGGCCATGGACCCGGCGCTGTGGCTCGCGGCGGCGGAGGAGGCCATGGACAAGGAGTACCACGGGAGCTACGACATCTGGGGCGGGGACATCGACCCCGCCGCCGTGGACCTGGCCCGGCACAACGCGGCCCTGGCCGGGGTGGAGGACTGCGTCCGCTTCGAGACGGCGGACGCCGCCCGCTTCCACCGGGACAGCACCTACGGCCAGCTGGTGACCAACCCGCCCTACGGCGAGCGGCTTTTGGAGAAGCGGGAGGCGGAGGAGCTGTACCGGGTCTTCGGCCGGGCGGCCGCGGCGCTTCCGCCCAAGTGGCGGGTGCTGGTCCTCTCCTCCCACACGGAGTTTGAGCGCTGCTTCGGTCGGACCGCCGACAAAAAGCGCAAGCTCTACAACGGGATGCTCAAGTGCGACGTTTTTATGTACGGTGTGTAATTTGTTGACAAAATTATACGAAATGTAGGGAGCGTGACCGCCTTGCGCCACCTGTTTCTCATCAATCCCCGGGCCGGACGGGGCACCCAGGTCCGGCGGATCTATGCCATGGCGGAGGAGCTGCGCCGCCGCCACGGGGAGCGCTGCGACTGTCTTTTGACCGGCGGCCCCGGCGGTGCCGAGCGCCTGGCCCGCCAGGCGGCGCGAAGCGGGGAGGAGGTCCGGCTCTACGCCTGCGGCGGGGACGGGACGCTCCACGAGGCGGTCAACGGCGCGGCCCCCTTTCCCAACGCCGCCGTCACCGTGATCCCCTGCGGCACGGGAAACGACCTGCTCAAAAACTTCGGTGCGGACGCCGCCCGCTTTTCCGATGCGGAAAACCTCTGGAACGGGCCGGACTTTCCCCTGGACCTCATCGACTGCGGCGGGCGGTACTGCCTGACCATCGCCTGCTGCGGCATCGACGCGGCGGTGGCGGAGGGAGTCCACCGCTTTGACCGCCTGCCTCTGCTCCGGGGCCGGGGCAGCTATCTGGCCTCCGCCGCGGAGCAGGCCCTGCTGCACCCCATCGCCCGGCGGTGGACGCTGGCGCTGGACGGCGCGGAGGAGACCGGGGACTACGCCCTGGCGGCCCTTTGCAACGGCCGGTACTACGGCGGCGGCTCCATGCCCGCGCCGGAGGCCCGGATGGACGACGGGGTGCTCCAGGCCGTGGTGGTCCGGGCGGTGAGCCGGGGACAGTTCCTCCGGCTTTTCGGCCCCTACTCCGCCGGGAATTGGCGGACTCTCCCGCCGGAGCTCATCCGGGTGGTGCCGGCGCGCACACTGACCGTCCGGGCGGAGGAGGACATCGTGACGTGCCTGGACGGGGAGTGCGCTCGCCGCCGGGAGGTCACCATGGGCCTTGCGCCGGTGCGCCTGCGCTTCTTCGGCCCCGCCGGCTGCGACCCCAACGCCACCGCCCGGTGAGGCGTCCCGCCGGACCGGGAAAGAGACGGGCCCTGGCAACATTTACAAATTCTTCATAACTTTTGTAAAAATTCCCCTTTACAAACGGGGCGGAGTGAGCTATGATAGC
>JAFUGI010000037.1 GCA_017469475.1 Oscillibacter sp.
ATGGATAGGGTTCCGGCACGTCCGTCAGTCCCAGGAGATAGTCGGTGCTGGTGTGATAATAGGCCGCCAGCGTGATGAGGGCGGCGGAGGGAATGTCCAGAACGCCGCTTTCATAGCGGGAGTAGGTGGCCTGGGAGATGTGGAGGAGGGAGGCCAGCGTATCCTGACTCAGATCGTGATCCTCCCGCAGGTCCCGAAAACGACGATACATGGCATCACCTCCATGACGTCATTTTAAGATATGCAAAAATCGCATCTTGCATTTCATGCGAAAATTGCATAGAATGTAAAAAGAGGTGATGGATATGACCAGTTATCAGGAGTTGTACGGCTATCTCTTTGCCCAGATGGCAGATGCTGTGGAGGAGCTGAAAGCGGGCCAGACTGCCGCGGCGGCCATTCGCCTGGTGGAGGCCCAACGGGAGGCGGAGGAACGGGTGCTGACAGAGGAGGATATTCCGGACCGGCCAACGGACGATCTATGATCGGAAGGACAAAAAGGCGGCAGGGGAGACCCTGCCGCCTATCCTGTCAAAAAATATCACCGGCCCAGGAAGTACAGCCCCGCCAGGCACAGCGCCGCGCCGGCCAGCTTGGAGGGGGTGATGGCCTCGTGATAGAGGACATAGCCCACGAAGATCAGCACCACCGACAAAATGGCGCTGTGGACCAGGTGGCCGGTATTGATGTTCCATCCGGCCTTGTACATGTAGATGGACCCGGACTCCAGGCCGATGATGGCAAGGCCCAGGGCGAAGCTGCTCCAGTTCAGCCGGTGATACTGGGCGGCGAGACTGCCGCCCCGGTCCAGCAGGAAGTAGAGCGCCGCCGCCCCGGCTGCCGCCACAGCGTAGGTCACGGTCAGAGACGCCAGGGGATGGATGTCGGAGGGGGTGGACTTGGAGGAGATGTGATAGACGACGTTGGAGGCCACAATCAGGGCGATGGGCCAGTAGAGATCAAACATGGAGAAGGCTCCTTTGTGGATGGGGATGGGGAAACGCGGCCCCATCCCGGCGGGGCCGGGATGGGGAGAAGAGGAGAAAGAAAGCGTGAAGGAAAGGGGAGAAGTGACCGGAAAGCAGGGGGAAAACTGTAAAGCGGTTTTCCCTGTCACCGGTCGCAGAGCCGCAGGATGGCGCGCATCTCCTCCGGCCCGATCTTCACAAAGCCGCCGAAGGGGAAGCCGTTGGGCTTCTCCGCCCGGTGGGCGACCATGGCGTCGATGTCCTCTGCCCGGGCGCCGATGTCGGAAAGGCTGGTGGGCATCCCGATGTAGCGCAGGAAGGCGCGCATTCGCCGGATGCCCTCCCGGGCGGTGCGCTCCGGGTGGGCGTAGTCCATCTCGCAGCCGAAGACGTTCACAGCGAAGCGGGCAAAGCGGGCGATGTCGTGGTCCATGACGAACTCCATCCACGCCGGCATCACCACGGCCAGCCCCGCGCCGTGGGCGCAGTCGTAAAAGGCGGAGAGCTCGTGCTCGATCTGGTGGCTGGCCCAGTCCTGCTCCCGGCCGACGCCGCAGGAGTTGTTGTGGGCCAGCATCCCCGTCCACATCAGATCGCCCCGGGCGGACAGGTCGTTGGGGTCGGCAATGGCCCGGGGCGCGGCCTCTACCGCCGTTTTCAGCAGCGCCTCGCACAGCCGGTCGGTCAGCCCCACGTCGGGTGGGTTGGTGAAGTAGCGCTCGCAGATGTGGGCCATCATATCCGTTGTGCCGCAGGCGGTCTGATAGGCGGGCAGGGAGCAGGTGAAGCGGGGGTCCAGCACGGAGAACTTGGGGCGGATCACGTCGGTCTTGGGGGCGCCCCATTTCAGGTTGCCCGCCTCCTGGGTAATGACCATGCTGTCGCTGCCCTCGCTGCCGGCGGCGGCAATGGTCAGCACCGTGCCCACCGGAAGGGTGGCTTCGATCTTGGCCTTGCCGGTGAAAAAGTCCCAGAAGTCCCCGTCGTACAGCGCGCCGCAGCCGATGGCCTTGGCCGTGTCGATGACGCTGCCGCCGCCCAGAGCCAGCAGAAAGTCCGATTTTTCCTGCCGGGCCAGGGCGATGCCCTCGTACACCTTGCCGCTGCGGGGGTTGGGCTGGACACCGGAGAGCTCCGCAAAGGGGAGCCCGGCCTCCCGCAAGGAGGCGGTCACCGCGTCGTAGGCGCCGCTGCGCTTGACGCTGCCGCCGCCGTAGACCAGCAGCACCCGGCTGCCGCCGAAGCGGCGGATCAACTGTCCGGTCTGTGCCTCGGCGTTTTCGCCAAAGGCGAAGAGCGTGGGGGAATAGAAAGTAAAGGGAAGCATGACGGAACTCCTTTCTGTCGTTCGAGATAGGCGGTCACGAACGCCGCAAACGGCCTGACTTTGTGCCTCAGCGGCGCTCAGTAGCCCCGGCTCCGGTCCACCAGGGCCTTCAGCGGCCGGCCGGCGGCATAGTTGGCCAGGTCCTCGCAGAAGAGGTCCACGTTCCGGTCACAGGTGTAGCCCAGGGTCATGTTGCCGGACACATGGGGGGTAAGGATGAGGTTTTTGGCACCCCACAGGGGGTCCTCCGCCGGCAGGGGCTCCGGCACCATCACGTCCAGGGCGGCCCCGGCCAGAGCGCCGCTGTTCAGCGCGTCGATGATGGCGTCCTGCTGGATGGCGGTGCCCCGGCCCACGTTCACAACATACGCTCCCTGGGGAAGCAGAGCCAGGCGCCGGCGGTCCAGAATGTGGAAGGTCTCCGCCGTGCCGGGCAGGGCCAGGATGAGGAAGCCCGCCTGGGGCAGCACCTCGTCCAGCTGTTCGATGGGGAATACCCGGTCGAAGGCGTTGTCCGCCCGGCCGCTGCGGCTGACGCCGGTGATGGACCGGGCCCCCATGCCCCGCAGCCGGTCCGCCACGTTCCGGCCGATGTCGCCGGTGCCCAGAATGGTGAAGGAGCCATCCCGGATGGAGCGGATGGGCAGCTGCTCCGGCCAGTGGCGGCGGCGGACCGCGTCCTCATACTCCGGCATCCGCCGCAGCAGCATCAGCGTCACCATGACGGTGTGCTCGGCGATGGTGACGCCGTACACATTGGAGTTGGTGAGCATGCAGTCGGGATTGGCGAAGAGAGTGGGATCGGAGCAGTAGATGTCCACCCCCGCAAGAGAGCAGCAATACCATTGCAGCGTCTTGGGGGCGGCGCGCAGCACCTCCGGCCACCGGGCGTACAGCACCTCGCACTCCTGCAAATAGGCCACGGCGTCCTCCTGCTCCTGAGAGGTGAAGAAGCGGACGGAAAAGCCCGCCGCCTCCGCCGCCTTGCGGATCTGCTCCTTGTGGCGGTCATTGAGAAAGTCCTGAACAACGCAGATGTTTCGGCTCATGGGGCATACCTCCTTGGAAAGTTGAGATCAGTGGATCACGCAAGTTGCAAAAGGGCATTGGGATCTGACCCAAAGGGGCTCAAGATCGTGATCGAATGTCGGATATGAAACGGCCTCAGCGGGCCGATGCCAGCGAGGCGCAGAGCTGCTCGGCACAGCGCATCCCGTCCGCCGCGGCGGAGAGGATGCCGCCGGCATAGCCCGCCCCCTCACCGCAGGGATACAGCCCCCGCAGAGAGGACTGGTACGTTTCGTCCCGGGGGATGCGGATGGGGGAGGAGCTGCGGCTCTCCACTGCGGTGAGCACGGCGTCGGGGCTGTCGTAGCCCCGGAGCTTCCGGCCCAGGATGGGCAGGGCCTCCGCAATGGCGTCCGCCACAAAGGCGGGCAGGCACCGGTGCAGGTCCGTCCAGGTGACGCCGGGGCGGTAGCTGGGCGCCACCCGGCCTGGCCCCACAGAGGGGCGGCCCGCCAGAAAGTCTTCCACCCGCTGGGCAGGGGCCCGGTATCCGCCGCCGCCCAGGGCGTAGGCCGCCGCCTCCAGCCGCCGCTGGAAGGCGACGCCGGCCAGGGGGTCGTCCGTGCCGCCGAAATCCTCAGTCGTTACGCCAACCAAAAGGCCGCCGTTGATGTTCTCCCGGTCCCGGGCAAAGGCGCTCATGCCGTTGGTCACCACCTGGTCCGCCTCCGATGCGGCGGCCACCAACTCTCCG
>JAFUGI010000038.1 GCA_017469475.1 Oscillibacter sp.
CCTCCTCCGGCACGGCGCCCGAAACGGTGACGGCGTGGCCGTCCTCGTCCCGGACCGTCAGCACGGCGGGCACGCCGGGGGCAACGGTGCAGGAAAAGCGCACGGGGACCGTGCGCCGGTCGTCCTTTTCATAGAGGGCCCGGGCGGCGGCGAACAGGGCCTCCGGCTCCGGCGTGTTCTCCGGCCGGGCGCCGAACATGGCCCGGCCCGTGCGGCCGCGCCAGTACCCGTCCGTAAAGCCGGAGCGGGAGAAGGCGGCCTCCAGCGCGGCGGACTCCTCCGCCGTGGGGCCCCGGCCCTCCGCCAGGAGGCGGGCATAGATGTCCGTCACCACGGCCACGTACTCCGGCCGCTTCATCCGTCCCTCTAACTTCAGGCACGCCACCCCCAGCGCCGCAAGGTCCGCAAGGTGGGAGGCAAGGCAGTTGTCCTTCAAACTCAGGGGGCGCTCCCCCCTGGCCGGACCGTTCACACCGTAGGGCAGGCGGCAGGGCTGGGCGCAGCGGCCCCGGTTGCCGGACCGCCCTCCCACCACGGCGCTCATGGCGCACTGGCCGGAGTAGCACATGCAAAGGGCCCCGTGGGCAAAGACCTCCACCTCCGCGCCGCAGCCGCGGCACACGGCGGCAATGTCCTCCCGGCTGCACTCCCGGGCCAGCACCACCCGCTCGCAGCCGTCCTCCCGCAGCACCCGGGCGCCGCCGGTGGTGAACAGGCTCATCTGGGTGCTGGCGTGAAGGGGCAGGTCCGGCAGGGCAGCGCGCAGCAGGGAAAAAAGGCCCCAGTCCTGCACCAGCACCGCGTCCACACCCAAGCGGCAGGCGGTGCGGGCAATGTCCAGGGCCACGGGCAGCTCCCGGTCCGTCAGCAGGGTGTTCAGGGTCAAAAAGACCCGCACCCCCCGAACATGACAATAGACCAGAGCGTCTCGAAACTCCTCGTCAGAGAAGTTTTTGGCGCTCCGGCGGGCATTGAACTCCCCCCACCCCAAGTACACGGCGTCGGCGCCGCACTGCACGGCGGCGCGCAGCGCCTCGAAGGACCCGGCGGGGGCAAGCAGCTCGGGGCGATTCACTTCCGGTCCAGCTTCTGCTGCAGGCGGAAGATCTCCCGCTTGAGCTCGCTGACCTCGGCCTGGGCCTTGCCGGCCTCGTCCAGATAGCCCTTGATCTGGCCCCGCAGGGCCTCGGCGGCGGTCTGGGCCTTGAACAGCTCGTCGGCGATGTTCACAGCGGTCAATACGGCGGCGTCGGTGCGGCCCACCTTGGCGCCGGTGAGCACCTCCGTCATCTTGTCGCTGACGTAGGTGCCGACCTTCTGCATGTAGGCGGCGGACTCGTCTGCCACCAGGGTGTAGTCCTCCCCGCAGATGTTGACGGATACGCGGTTTGCCATGCCACATTCCTCCTTGTTGGTGGTGGTGAAACGTCTTGCGGAGCGTGCGCCCCGCAGACGTGAAAAAGCGAGATTCCGGTTCGGCGGCGTCCCGGAAGGGGACCGTTGCCGCCAATGGGCGGCGCCGCACGGTATGCGGTCCTGGGGCCACGCGCCTTGGCGGCGCGGCCCCGTGCCATCTTTTTCGGTTGCCGCGTCAGCGGCGAGAAAAAGGGTGATCAAATATAATAGCCACTTCGTGGCTATTATACCACGCTCATCGGCGGCGCGCCACAGGAAAAGGGGACAAAATGCAAAAAAATCCGACCTTCTTCGCCCTTCCCCGCCTCCGCCCGGGGGGAAGCGGCGGCCGGACCCCCGGGAAAAGACTTGGCGGCGGGGCTTGTCGAGCGGGGAAATTTCGTGTAGAATAGGGAGCACGAAACCAAGGAGAGGAGGGACCGGGGGTGGCCAGTGTGCTCATCCATACGGCGGACGAGGGCGTGACCCTCAGCGCCCGGGCGGTCCGGCAGCTGCTGGACCGGGGCGACGGGGACGCGGCGCTGCTGTACCTGGCCCTTCTGCGCCACCAGGGGGCCGCGCCGCCCCGCTCCCTGGCCGGGGAGCTGCGATGGGAGAAGGGGCGCATCGAGGCGGCGGAGCAGACGCTGCGTCAGCTGGAGCTCATCGCCCCGGCCTTGGCCGGGGAGGAGACGCCGGAGCGGGCGGAGGAGCGCCCCGCCTACCGCCAGGAGGACGTGGCCGTGCGGCTGGAGGGGAGCGAGGAGTTCCGCCTCCTCACCGCCGAGGTGGAGCGCCGCCTGGGCAAAAAGCTGACCACGCCGGACCTGTGCCTCCTTCTGGGACTGTACGACCATGTGGGATTGCCGCCGGACGTGATCTACCTTCTGGTGTGCCACTGTGCCCAGCGCCTGGCCGACCGGTACGGCCCGGGCCGCCGGCCCACCATGCGCCAGATCGAAAAGGAGGGGTACGCCTGGGCCCGCATGGGCATCGACACCCAGGCCGCCGCGGCGGAGTACTTAAAGCGCTATGCCTGCCGCCAGAGCGACATGGGCCGCTACATGCAGGTCCTGGGCCTGGGGGAGCGGCTGCCGGTGGCGTCGGAGGAAAAGTACCTGACCGCCTGGCAGGAGATGGGCTTTTCCCCGGAGGCGGTGGCCTTGGCCTACGACAAAACGGTTTTGAAGTGCCACGAGTTCAAGTGGCCGTACTGCAACGGCATCCTCAAACGCTGGCACGCCGCCGGCCTCCACACGGCGGAGGAGATCGCCGGCGGCGACCGCCCGGCCCAGCCGGCGGCGACTGTGGCGCCGGCATCGGAGGAGCTGCGCAAATACGTGCACCA
>JAFUGI010000001.1 GCA_017469475.1 Oscillibacter sp.
CAAGGACGTGGCCGCCGGCGCCTCCGACAAGGCGAAGGACGTGGCGGAGCTGGCGAAGATCAACGTGGCCATCGCCGGCGAGCAGAAGGAGATCGACAAGAGCTGCCGCGCCATCGGCGAGTGGATCGTCAGCGAGTACGACGGCGAGATCCCCGAGGGCATCCGGGAGTTGGTGGACGCGGTGAAGGCCAGCAAGGCCAAGATCGTGGAGCTGGAGGCCAGCAAGCCCGTCAAGGAGGAGCCCGCCGCCGAGGAGCCGGAGGCCGAGCTCTTGAAGAAGTGCCCCATCTGCGGCGCGGAGTCTGACAGCAAGTTCTGCCCCCAGTGCGGCGCCCCCATGGGCGAGTGAGCGGTATCCATCCAGAGCATCAAGGCCCGGCCCCCAAGGACCGGGCCTTCTTCTATGCGGAGGAGGGGAGCTATGCACATCACGCAGGCCAAAAGCATCCTCACGGCCTATCACAACGGCATCAACGTCTACCGGGGCTGTACCCACGGCTGCGTCTACTGTGACACCCGCAGCCGGTGCTACGGCTTCACCCACCCGCTGAAGGATGTGGAGGTGAAGAGCAACGCGCCGGAGCTGCTGGAAAAGGCACTGCGATCCCGGCGGAAGCGGTGCATGATCGGCACCGGCTCCATGTGCGACCCCTATCAGCACTGCGAAAAGCAGCTGGGCCTGACCCGGGCCTGCTTGGAGGTCATCTGCCGCAATGGCTTCGGCGCGGCGGTTTTGACCAAGTCGGACCTGGTGCTGCGGGACCTGGACCTTCTGGAGGAGATCCACCGCCGGGCCAAGTGCGTGGTCCAGACCTCCCTGACCGTGATGGACGAGGGCTTGAGCCGGGTGCTGGAGCCCCATGTGTGCACCAGCCGCCGGCGGGTGGAGGTGCTGGAGGAGCTGCGCCGCCGGGGCATCCCCACGGTGGTGTGGCTGGCCCCGGTGCTGCCCGCCCTCACGGATACGGACGAGAACCTCAACGCCATTCTGGACGCCTGCGTCCGCACGGGAGTGAAGGGGATCGTGTGCTTCGGCATGGGCATGACGCTGCGGGAGGGGGACCGGGAGTACTATTACCAGGCGCTGGACCGGCATTTCCCCGGATTGAAGGAGCACTATCAAAAGACGTACGGGAACCGCTACAGCCTGGAAAGCCCCCGCCAGGCGGAGCTGATGGCCCGGTTCTACCGACTCTGCGAGGACCACGGCATCCTGCACGACAACGACGCGTGCTTTCGCTACCTCCAGGAGCTTCCCGAGGAGGAGGGGCAGCTGACCCTCTTTTGAACGACGGCCCACAGAGCGGCAGACGGCGGACAGGCGGTCTTTGGCGCAGGGCGGCAGCCGCAATGGAAGAAAGCAAACCGGCGTCCCTTCCCCACGGGGAAGGGACGCCGGTCTTTGTCCGTCGGCTCTGGAGCTCACGGCTCGCCGTGCTTGTTGCGGATGACCTCCGTGCAGCGGCCGGTGGCGATGTCCGTATAGCGGACGTAGAGGGAGACCTTGTTGTCCTCGTTCAGGGCTGCCCACAGCTGCCGGCTCAGCGTCTCGGCATCCGGGGCGTCCAGCCGCACCCGCACCGGCTCCCCCTCGAAGGAGGGCAGGGGGGACCCGTCCCCCAGATAGGTGTGGAGGAAGCGGCCCTCGCCGGGCAGAGGATGGTCATAGGTGTAGAAGTACCGGCAGCAGCAGGCGGGATCGCCGTCGGCGCTCTTTAAAATAGACAGGCGGAAGCTGCCGTCCGGCGACACCAGGCCGGAGATGCGGGGGGTATAGTTGGGCCCGTCCGGTTCAAACTCCCGGGTGTGGAGGGAGGAGGCGAAAGTCCGCCCCGCCAGGAGTCCGTCCCGCACGGTGTCGGTCTGGTCGCCGTTGGTGACGATGAGGCTCCCGTCCAGCAGCCGCACGGGATGGTAGATGATGAGGCTGGGGTCCGTCATCTTGGAGGGGGCGAAGGCCTCCGTGCGGATGCCATCCTCCGTCCGGGTGAAGATGCGGTTGCGGGAGTTTTCGCTGCGGCCCATGATGAAATAGGCGGCGATGGACTGGGCGCCGTCGGCGCTGCGGCCCAGCACGATGCCCCGTCCGGGATAGGGGTTGGCGATGAGCAGGGCGGAAAGGTCTTGCAGATTCATAGTGGCGCGTCTCCTTTTTCCAGAATGGGTTGGCGCAGCAGCGCCTTTCGCTCCCGATAGTCGGGCAGGTATTGAGAAAGCAGGGCGTAAAACCGGGGGCCGTGGTTCTTCTCCCGGATGTGGCACAGCTCGTGGACCACCACCAGGTCTATGGCCTCGGCCGGATAGCACACCAGAAAGCAGGAGAAGCACAGCCTGTTTTTTGCGCTGCAGCTCCCGTACCGGGTGCGGGCGGCGGTGATGGTGACGCCCGCAGGCGTCAGTCCCATGACGCCGCTCCAGTAGGCCACCCTGGGCATCAGGACGGCGCGGGCCTCCGCCTTCAAGGCGGTCAGCTCCTCCCCGGTGGGCTCCGGCGGCGCCGCGGCGGCGCGCAGGCGCTGAGAGGCAAGATGCCGCTCGATCCAGCCGGCGCGGGAGGCGACGAATTCCTCAATGCGCACCTGGGAGAGGCGCATGGGGGAGCGGACCACCACCCGGCAGTCCCTTGTGATCTCCAGCGACAGCGTTTTGCGGCGGGAGCGGATCAGTTCATACGGTTCCATACCGCTACCATAGCACAGCCCGGGAAAAAACACAAGAAAAAAGGCGAGGACTGCCGCAAAGGCGGCGAAGTGTTGGACAATTTGCGATCGGTGCCCAAAGTTTTCGGCAAATTGCCGGAAAACGATTGCTTTTTTTCAAAATAAGACCTATACTAAGCAAAGAAATCCCACAAGATCCCATCAAA
Source organism: Oscillibacter sp. (assembly GCA_017469475.1). GTDB lineage: Bacteria > Bacillota > Clostridia > Oscillospirales > Oscillospiraceae > Oscillibacter. The sequence continues at coordinate 2,867 of JAFUGI010000001.1, forward strand.
GGAGGAATCTCATATGCCAAGAACCGCAAGGAGGGCCGTGGCTGCCAAGGCCAAGACGGGGCCCCGTTCCAACGCCCGCGTCTCCAAAAAGCCGTCCCTCTCCCCGGAGGAGCTGCATCAGCTGGATGCCTGGTGGCGGGCTTCCAACTACCTCACCGCCTGCCAGCTCTACCTGCTGGACGACCCCCTGCTGGAGCGGCCGCTGACCGCCGCTGACCTCAAGCAGACCATCGTGGGCCACTGGGGCACCTGCCCGGGGCAGAACTTTATCTACACTCATCTGGACCGGGTCATCAAGAAGAACGACCTGGACATGATCTATCTCTCCGGCCCCGGCCACGGCGGAAACGCCATGATCGCCCAGGACTGGCTGGACGGCAGCTATACCGAGATCTATCCCAACATCACCCAGGATAAGGCCGGCATGCGCAAGCTCTTCAAGCAGTTCTCCTTCCCCGGCGGCGTGCCCAGCCACGTGGCGCCGGAGACCCCCGGCTCCATCCACGAGGGCGGTGAGCTGGGCTACTCCCTGGCCCACGCCTTCGGCGCCGTGGCGGACAACCCGGATCTGATCGCCGCCTGCGTGGTGGGCGACGGCGAGTCGGAGACCGGGCCCCTGGCCACCTCCTGGCACGGCAACAAGTTCATGAACCCCATCACCGACGGCGCGGTGCTGCCCATCCTGCACCTCAACGGCTTCAAGATCGCCAATCCATCCATCTTCTCCCGCCTCTCCCACGAGGAGGTGGAGAGCTTCTTCCGCGGCTGCGGCTGGGAGCCCCGCTTCGTGGAGGGGGACGATCCCGAGACCATGCACCAGCTGATGGCCTCCACCCTGGACTGGGCCATTCGGGAGATCAAGCGCGTTCAGACCGCCGCCCGGGAGTCGGGCGACCCCACCCGGCCCCGCTGGCCCATGATCGTCTTCCGCTCTCCCAAGGGCTGGACCGGCCCCAAGGAGGTGGACGGCAACCCCGTGGAGGGGGCGTACCGGGCCCATCAGGTGCCCATCTCCATGGGCGCGGACACGGAAAAGCACCTGCCCCTGCTGGAGGAGTGGCTGCGCAGCTACAAGCCGGAGGAGCTCTTTGACGAGGACGGCCGGCCGGTGGAGCTGCTGCGCACCTTCCCGCCCAAGGGCATCCGGCGCATGGGCGCAAACCCCCACGCCAACGGCGGCATCCTGCTCAAGGACCTGCGCACCCCGGACTTCCGGGACTACGCGGTGGACCTGCCCGCCCCCGGCGCCGTGGAGGCCCAGGACATGCTGGTGCTGGGCAACTACGTGCGGGACGTGATGAAGCTGAACATGGACGCCCGGAACTTCCGCATCTGGGCGCCGGACGAGACGGCCTCCAACCGCCTCCACCCGGTGTTCGAGGTGACAGGCCGCCGCTTCCTGGACCCCCAGCTTCCCCAGGATGAGAACCTGGACCCCGACGGCCGGGTCATGGACTCCATGCTCTCCGAGCATATGTGCGAGGGCATGCTGGAGGGGTACCTCCTCACCGGACGCCACGGCTTCTTCAACAGCTACGAGGCCTTCATCCGCATCGTGGACTCCATGTTCGCCCAGCACGCCAAGTGGCTCAAGACCTGCTCCGAGCTCCCCTGGCGGTATGACATCGCCTCGCTGAACTATATCCTGGCCTCCAACGTCTGGCAGCAGGACCACAACGGCTTCACCCACCAGGACCCGGGCTTTTTGGACCATGTGGCCAACAAAAAGGCGGACGTGGTGCGCATGTATCTGCCGCCGGACGCCAACTGCCTGCTCTCCTGCTTTGACCACTGCATCAAGAGCCGGAATTATGTCAACGTGATCGTGGCCAGCAAGCACCCCCGTCCCCAGTGACTGACCATGTAGCAGGCGGTGAAGCACTGCACCCAGGGCATCGGCATCTGGGACTGGGCCTCCAACGACCAGGGCCAGGAGCCGGACGTGGTCATGGCCGGCTGCGGCGACACCCCCACGCTGGAGACCCTGGCGGCGGTGACCATCCTGCGCCACGAGCTGCCGGAGCTGAAGATCCGGGTGGTGAACGTGGTGGATCTGATGAAGCTCCAGCCCCACACGGAGCATCCCCATG
>JAFUGI010000039.1 GCA_017469475.1 Oscillibacter sp.
CCGCCCGCCCGGTGGTTCAATGGCACAAAGGCTCGCTCAGAGGAAAATCACTTCTTCTGGTTCAGCCAGTAGGTCCACATATCCTGGACATCCAGGAACACGTAGTAGATCTCGCTGAGGTTGTTGGGGACGGCGCCCAGCTCATTCAGAGGAGCGGGGTTCTTCTTGTCCTTCACGTCGTCGCGCAGCAGCCAGTTGCCCAGCTTGGTCCACGGCTTGAGACCGCCGCTCTCGCCGTCAGCGCCGCCGGTGATGAAGCGGATGAAGAGGCGGGCGCCGGCAGGGCTGTTGGTGCCCTGGACCACGAAGAGGGACTCGGTATTCAGCAGGGCGTTATAGGGAGTCAGGTTGATGCACCAGCCGATGTTGTAGCCGGACTCCTCCTGGTGAGAGATCTTGCCGGCAGAGGCAAGGCACAGAGCGGGATCGTCCTTGGTGGAGTTGTGGACAGCCAGGACCAGATCGTCACCGTCGCCGATGAAGGTGATGTCCGCCTGGGTGAAGCGCCACAGATACTCAACGCCGGCGTTGTTCTCGGGAACCTCGAACTCGAACTTGCTGGCATCATAGGTGTACTCCAGGTCGGTGCCATAGATGCGCTTGTAGTCGGCCTCCATCTGGTCGGCGTTATTGATGAAGCTGGCGAAGAGGCTCAGGTAGGTAGACTCCTGGCCGATCTCCTTGGTGAAGAGGCGGAAGCGCTGCTTGCCGCTCTCATCCTTCTCGATGATCTGCCACCAGCTCTCGATGGGCTGACCATCGGGGAAGGCCTCGGTGTTGTAGAACCAGAAGGACATGGAGGTGTACAGAGGATAGCTGTACTTCAGGTTGCCCTCGTCAATGTGAGAGCAGATGTCCCGGGGATAGAAGGGCTCGATGATGCCCTTGGAATACCACTCATGGAACACGTCGCCGTTGACGTCCTTGGTCTGGAGCACGTCGGCGGTGATGTTGCCGGTCTCGTTCTCGATGCGGGCCTTGTTCAGCACCTCATCGGAGTCCAGGTCGGAAATGACCACGTCCAGGCCGGGATAGGCCTCCTCAAAGAGCTCCTCCTCCTTGAGCATCTTGGAGGAAGTGGCGTAGATGTTGAGGACAGTGTCCTCCTTCAGGGCCATCTCGTAGAGCTCCTCGTCGGTCATGTCGCTCCACTCGTCGTAGTAGGGGCCGTAAGCGGTGGTGCCGGTCTCCAGGTCGTAGCCCAGCTTCAAAGCGGGCTCCGCGGAGGCGGCGGGATCGGCGGCGGGTTCGGTGGTGCTGCCGCCGGCGCTGGGCTGGGTGGTGGTCGTGCTGCCGCCGGACTGGGTGCCGCTGGAGGAGCTGCCGCCGCAGGCCACCAGGCCAACGACCATGACAATGGCCATCAGCAGGGCTAAGAGCTTCTTCGTTTTCATCGGGTCTTCTCCTTTCGTATTTTGAAAATGGGGATCTGCCTTTATAAACTCGCGGTCAGACCGCGCGCTTAATGAGTCGGGTGGTCTCCTTATTATAGACGTTGATCTTGTCCTGGTCAATGACGGCCCAGACCTTCTGGTCCAGCTCGTAGTGCATCTGACCCAACTGCTTGGCAAGGAACTCGTCCTTGCCGGCCTTCAGCGTCACGATGGTCTCGGAGCCCGCGGGCTGGTTTGCGTACACGCTGACGGGAATGCCGGTCTCCACCGCCTCGGTGGCGATGCCGATCTGCTCCGGCCGCAGGGCCAGCACGCAGTCGAACTCACCGGAGGGGATGGTCTCGTCGGTGAGCTGCGCGGCGGGGAAGGTGTGGTCTCCCAGCTCGCTCTTGACCACCAGGTCGCCGCCCACCAGCCGGGCCCGGCCATCCACAAAGTTGATGCGGGGGTTGCCGATGAAGTCCGCCGCCTCCAGGTCGATGGGGTTGTTGTACAGCTCCATAGGCGTTGCCACCTGGTTGAGCTCGCCGGCCCGGAAGAGGGCGATCTTGGTGGACATGGTGAGGGCCTCGGTCTGGTCGTGGGTCACGTAGATGATGGTGGTGCCCAGGTCCCGGTGCAGCCGCTGGAGCTCCGCGCGCATGTCGATGCGCAGCTTCGCGTCCAGGTTGGACAAGGGCTCATCCAGCAGCAGCAGCTTGGGGCTGGAGGCGACCGCACGGGCGATGGCCACCCGCTGCTGCTGGCCGCCGGAAAGCTCCGTGGGGTAGCGGTCCTTGTAGATCTCGATGCGCATCATCTTCAAGGAGTCCATGACCCGCTTTTCGATCTCGCTCTTGGGCATCTTCTGGATCTTCAGACCGAAGGCGATGTTGTCGTACACCGTCATGTGGGGCCAGAGGGCGTAGGACTGGAACACCAGGTTCAGTCCCCGCTTGCTGGGCTCGGCATAGTAGGCATCGTCCGCGTTGATCATCTCCACGCCGTCGATGGTCATAATGCCGTTCTGGGGCTTTTCCAGACCGGACACCACGCGCAGCGTCGTGGTCTTGCCGCAGCCGGAGGGGCCCAGCAGCGTCATGAAAGCGCCATCCTCAATGACCAGGTTGATGTCCCGCAGGACGTGGTTGCTGCCATAGAATTTATCAATATGCTTCAGTTCAATGCGGCTCATAATCGTTCTTCCTTTCTATCACGGATGCGTGTCAGCCCCAGCTCTTGCCAAGGTCCGCGCCGAAGGCGTGGGCAATGATGTAGCACACCAGGATGAACAGCAAGATCACAACGGAAATGGCGTCGGCCATCTGGTTCAGGGCCTCCTGAGAATAGGTGAAGGCCAAAAAGCTCAGGTTCCGGGTGGTGGGCGTCATCATGATGATGATGAGGTCCAGCTCCTTGGCGATGGAGATGAACACCAGCATGAAGCCGGAGATGAAGCCGTTTTTCGCCAGGGGGATGATGATAGAGATCATCCGCTTCCAGAAGCTGGCGCCGGCGATGTCCGCCGCCTCCTCCAGCTCGGTGCTGATGGAGAGCATGTTGGCGGTGCCGGACTTACTGGCGAAGGGGAAGTGCTTGACGACCGACGTCAGAACGATCAGCGTGAAGGTACCGTACAGCGAGGGGATCAGTCCGCCCAGGTGGGGACGGCTGAACATGGAGAAGTACATGGTGGAGAACGCCACGCCGCTCATGAGGTAGGGGATGAACACGATCTGCTCGGTGAGGTTGCCGTACCACCGGCCCCGGCCGCGGGAGCTGATGTAGCCCAGGAACTGGCCGCAGAAGGCGGTGATAATGGAGGCGATGATGCTCAGGCGGACGGTGTTCCAGGCGGCGCTGAAGAACTCCGGATTGCGGAAGATGCCGGGATAGTTGGTGTACTTCTGGGCCTGGTCCACCGTACCGATCCAGTTGTAGAGGGTCAGGTTGCTCAGGGCGTAGCCGCCGCCGGTGGTGACCTGGAAGGTCTCCATAATGAGCACGAAGAAGGGCATCACCATGGCCAGGAACAGGAAGATAAAGAGGAAGGCCATCAGGGGCACCTTGGCTCCGCCCAGGGGCATCAGGGTGCTGCGGCCGCCCTTGCCGCCGACGGTGGCATAGGACTTGCGCACGCCCACGATCTTCTGATTGCCGAAGATGATGAGGGCGGCCAGACCCACCAGCACCAGGCTCATGGCGTAGCCCACACCCTGGGGACCGTTGTCGATGTAAGTGCGCATCTTGGTGGCCAGAGTGAAGTAGCCGATGCGGTTGCCCAGGTTCGCCGCCACGCCGTAAGTACCGATGGACTTGGAGATGGTCATGACCAGAGCGGAGAGCACGGAGGGCATGATGAGCGGCAGGGTGATATGGCGCAGGATCTGGGCCTTGTTGGCGCCCTGGATCTCGCCCATCTCCTCCAGCTCCGAGTTGATGGAGCGCAGTGCGCCGGAAACCATGATGTAGGAGAAGGCGTAATAGTGCATGGACATGCACAAAACGATGGCGATGGGTCCGTAGGCCAGCCAGTCAGGCACCGGGATGCCCAGGCCCTCCAAAAAGCCGCTGGCGCCGGAGGTGGAGTTGCGGAACACGGACAGCCACGCAAGGGCCTTGGTCCAGGAGGGGATCATGTAGGGAACGGTGACCAGCAGGCCCAGCACCCGCTTGCCGGGGATGTCCGTTCGGATCATCAGCCAGGCGAGGACCGAGCCCAGAGGCACGGAGATGAGCGTGGTCAGCGCGCCGCAGACGAGAGAGTGGAGCAACGGCTCCCACAAAACCGCCTTGGACATGTTGCTGACGAGCATGTAGCGCCAGTAGTACAGGGTGAACTGCCCCACATGGGCACCGGGATTTCGCCGCAGCTCGGACTGGGCCATGACGAAGGTGGTCTTGACCATGGTCAGCAGGGGAATGACGATCAGGCAAAACAGGATGACCAGGCTGACCAGCACGATCATGTTGAACGGATTTTTCACCACGTTCAGGATCAGGTTTTTCAACCGTTTTCCTGTCAGCGGTTTTTTGGGCAGGTTTCTCTTTGCCACGCTAACACCTCTTTCTCAATGACTGCCGGGACGCGATCTGGGGCAAACGCAATTTCCCTCCTCACATACGTGGGCGCAGTGATGCAAAAGGGGCCGTTTTTGAGGCCCTTCTTGCAAACGTTTACGCTCCTTTGTCTTCATTATAAAAATCTTTTTTGCTTTTGTCAACCCGCCATATTTCCCATTTTCCGCCGGGATTTTTATACAATTTCACGATACTTTTTTGCGGATAAACAAAAAGTTCCGCTCCTTTTTGTCCGGTTTGCCGGTAAGAAGGGCCTTCTCTCCCCTTCCTTTGGCACACGTTTTCACACACGATTTCTTCCGGTTTCGACGCCGCTTCCCCAGCGCAGCAGTACGCCGGCCGCCCCACTGAGGCGGCCGGCGTACCGGGTCTTTTTTTCAGGTGTCCCGCGTCCACTGGGCGTCGTACAGTCCGGCGTACACGCCGCCGGCGGAGAGCAGGTCCTCGTGCCTCCCCTCCTCCGCAAGGGTGCCGTCCGCAAGGACCAGGATGCGGTCCGCGTTCTGGATGGTGGCCAGGCGGTGGGCGATGACAAAGCAGGTCCGCCCCCGGCGCAGCTGCTCAAGGGCCTCGCTGATGGCCCGCTCCGTCTCCGTGTCCACGTTGCTGGTGGCCTCGTCCAGAATGACGATGTCCGCATCGGAGAGGAGGCACCGGGCGATGGCCAGCAGCTGCCGCTGGCCCTTGGAGATGCCGTCCCCCCCGTCGGTAAGCACAGTGTCGTACCCCTGGGGCAGGGCGGTGATGAAGCGGTGGATGCGGGCGGCCTTGGCGGCGGCCACGATCTGCTCCCGGGTGGCGCCGGGGGTGCCGTAGGCGATGTTTTCGGCGATGGTGCCGCCGAAGAGCCACGTCTCCTGCAAAACCAGGGCCATGCGGCGGCGCAGCTCGTCCCGCCGGTAGTCCTCCACCGGCACGTCGTCAATGGTGATGGCGCCGCTCTGGGGGCAGTAGAACCGCAGCAGCAGGGACACCAGTGTGGTCTTGCCCGCTCCGGTGGCCCCCACCACCGCCGTCAGGCTCCCCGCCGGGATGTGGGCGGTGAAATCCCGCAGCACCGGCTGGGCCGGGTCGTAGCCAAAGGTCACGTGGTCGAAGGAGATCTCCCCCCGCAGCTTCTTCGCCGGCAGGGCGCCAGGCCGGTCCCCCGGCTCCTCCGCCGTGTCCAAAAGGTCCAGAATACGCTCCGCGGCCGCCGCGCTGGACTGGAGCTCCCCCAGGAGGTTCGCCGCCTCCCGGATGGGGCCGGAGAATTTGCGGGAGTAGAGCACGAAGGAGGAGAGACTCCCCAGCGTCAGCGCGCCGCCCAGGTACAGCATGGCCCCGAACATGCTGATGGCCGCGAGGGACGCGTCATTGATGAAGCGCACCGAGGGGCCCAGGGACGCGCTGGCCCAGTCCGCCCGGTAGTAAGCCTGGGACGCCTCGTCGTTCTTCTCCTCGAACTGGCGCAGGTCCGCCGCCTCCACGCCGTAGGTCCGGATGGCCCGCTGCCGGTCCACCCGCTCCTCCGCAAAGCCGTTCAGGGCCCCCAACGCCCCGGACCGGCGGCGAAACAGGGGGTGGAGCCGCTTCATCTGAAAGGAGGTCAGGGCCATGGACAGGGGCACCGTGACGAGAAAGACGCAGGAGAGCCGGGGCGAGAGCGCCAGCAGCATCACAAGGGAGCCCGCCACCGTCAAAACGCTGGTGACCAGCTGCAAAAGGTCCGTGGAGAGGGTGGCGTTCACCGTGTCCACATCGTAGCAGATGCGGCTGATGAGGTCGCCGGCGGGATGGGTGTCAAAATACTCCACCGGGAGCTGGCTCATGCGCGCAAAGGCCGCCCGCCGCAGGTCCCGGGAGATGCCCTGCCCCACCCGGATGAGCCGGGCGGACACCAGATACTGCAAAAGGGCGGAAAGCCCGTAGCACGCCAGCATGCCCAGCACATTTCGGAACACGCCGGGAAAATCCACGCCGCCGGTGTGGACGCCCACCGCGTCCACCGCCCAGCCGGAGAGCAGCGGCGCCGCCAGAGAAAGGAGGTTGGAGGCCAGCACCAGCAAAAAGAGCAGGCTCAGCGCCCCGAGATAGGGCCGCAGGAAGGGAGCCAGCCGCCGGAAAAGAGAGCGTTTCACAGCCGGGCACCTCCCATCTGGAGCCGGGCGATGTCCCGGTAGCGGGGGCAGTCCCGCAGCAGCGTTTCGTGGGGGCCCTGATGGGTGATTCGCCCCTCCTCCAGCACCAGGATGCGGTCCGCGTCCTGCAAGGACGCCACCCGCTCCGAGATGATGACCAGCGTCACGCCGGGAAAGTCCCGCCGGAGAGCGCGGCGCAGCTCCGCCGCCGTGCGGTAGTCCAGGGCGCTGTCGGCGCTGTCCAGCACCAGGATGCCGGGCTTTGCCGCCAGGGCCCGGGCGATCAGCAGCCGCTGGCGCTGACCGCCGGAGAGGTTGGCCCCCCGGATGTCCACCTGGGTGTCCAGCCCCCGGGGGAGCGTTTGGATGAACTCCCACGCCTGGGCCGTTTTGGCCGCGGCGATCACCGCCTCCCGGGACAGGCCCCGGAGGAAGGAGATGTTTTCGTAAACGCTGTCGTTCAGCAGCGCCTCATGCTGGAACACCACGCCGAACCGGCCGCCCAGCTCCCGCCGCTCCCGGCTCTTCACGTCCCGGCCGCCCACCCAGACGATGCCGCCGTCCGCGTCATACAGCCGCAGAAGAAGGGAGACCAGCGTGGTCTTGCCGCTGCCGGTGGGGCCCAGAATGCCCAGGGTCTCCCCCTTTCGCAGGGTGAAGGAGGCCCCGTCCAGGTCCTTTTCCACCCCCAGGTAGGAAAAGGACGCGTTCTCCATGCCCAGCTCCCACGGCGCCGCCGGACCGCCCTCCTGGGGCCGCTGGTCCTCCGGCGCGGTGAGCACTGCCTCGATGCGGTGGGCGGAGGCCGCGCCCTTGCTGACCATCACGAATACCTTGGCGATGCCCAGCGTGGCGTTTTGGATCAGGGCGAAGTAGGAGAGGAAGCCCACGATCTGTCCGGCGTCCATCACGCCGTCGTTCACCCGGAAGGCACCCACCAAGATCACCAGCACCAGTCCGGTGTTCAGGAAAAAGCCCGTCAGGGGATTGGCAGCGGCCATGACACAGCCGGCGTCCTCCTCCGCCCGGCGGGCCGCCTCGTTGGCGGCGGCGAACCGCTCCCGCTCCCGGTCCTGGCAGGCCATGGCCTTGACGACCCGCACCCCGGCGGCATTCTCCCGCAGGATGCGCACCACGTCGTCCACCGCGGTCTGAGCGGCGGTGTAGCGGGGGATGCCCCGCCGGGTCACGGCGAAAATGGTGAAAAAGGTCAGTGCACAGACCGCCAGCTGCACCAGGGCCAGCGGCGGCGAGATCCAAAAGGTCAGGATCAGCCCGCCCAGCACCAGCATGGGCGCCCGGATGCCGCCCCGCTGCACCTTGTCGAACATCTGGTGGACGTGATAGGTGTCGTTGGTCAGCCGGGAGACCAGGGAGGAGACGGAAAACCCGTCCAGCTGGGCGCAGGAGAGGGACTCCGTCTTCTGGTACAGGTCCCGGCGCAGGCGGCGGGTCACCTCCATGGAGACCCAGGCGGCCATGCGGTTGCCGGTGATGTTGCAAAAGGCCCCGCCGAAGGCCAGGGCCATCATGGCAAGTCCCGCCCGGGCGATGGCGCCCCGGTCCCCGGAGGGCACGCACACATCGATGATGTAAGCCAGCAGCAGCGGCAGCTCCAGCTCCAGCACCGCCGCCAGGAACTTGAGTGCGACGCCACAGGCCACCCGCACCCGATAGGGCAGAAGATACCCCATCACCGTCCGCATGCATCGTCCCTCCCTGTGACGGAGGCGATCCCGCCTCCGCATATACCTTAATAAATATGATATGCCCTGTGTGCCGCGCCGCCGGCCCTTCTCGTGCTGAAAGCGGCGGCCTTTCGCTGTGCCGACGGAGAGCCCCGTTCAAAGGCGGGACCGCCGGCGGCAAACGGCCGCCGCAGCCGTTCCTGGGGCTATCATACCACGATTTTCCCGCCAGTCAACTGCCCTTCTTCCCTCCCGGTGCCTCTTCCAGCCCCCCGCCAAGCAGCCACACAGGCTCTGCCTTTGCGCAAAATTTATCCATGCTGCACAAAATTATCCGGCGATTTCTGTCATTTTTACAGTATTTAGGCGGTTGACTTTCCCTCTTTGAGTCGTTAAAATGAAAATCAATCTTACAGGCAGCAGCCGCTGGAAAGGAGCTGAACACCATGACGCGTTTCGCCGACCGTTTTGCGATGATGTCTCGTGGTGCGTCTGCTCATTTTGCGGACGCTTCCTCCTCCTGCGCCAATTCCATCGCCATTATTGTGGACGCCATTCTGGCGTCCATTTTTGTTGTGATCGGCCGCCTGTCCCTGGTCCTGCTGGTACTGGTAGGCCTGGTCGTTCTGGCCGTACTGCTGGTAGGCAAGGAGCCTGCAATGACGCCCGAAGCGCGAATGCCCGCATAGCTGCGATACAGCAAAGCGGCTCCGCTGGACGGCGGGGCCGCTTTTTTGTATAAATCCAAATCAAAAAGGAGAATGTATGATGAAGAAGTTTACCTGTTTCCTGATCGCTCTTGCCATGGTCATGAGCCTGGCCGCCTGCGGCGGCAGCTCCAACGGCGGTTCCTCCACCGGCGGCAGCACCACTCCCGCCGCCTCCGGCGGCTCCACCGCAACTGAGCCCGCCCCCGACGGCTCCACGGAAGCCGCTGCCGGCGCCTTCAAGATCGGCGGCACCGGCCCCCTGACCGGCGGCGCCGCCATCTACGGCAACGCGGCCAAGAACGGCGCCCAGATCGCCGTGGACGAGATCAACGCCGCCGGCGGCATCCAGTTCGACCTGCGCTATGAGGACGACACCCACGACGCTGAGAAGGCCGTCAACGCCTACAACGCCCTGAAGGATTGGGGCATGCAGATCTCCCTGGGCTCCGTGACCTCCAAGCCCTGCGAGGCCACCTCCACCGAGACCTACGCCGACCGCATCTTCGCCCTGACTCCCTCCGCCTCCTCCACCGCCGTCATCGAGGGGAAGGACAACCAGTTCCAGATGTGCTTCACCGACCCCAACCAGGGCACCGCCTCCGCCCAGTACATTGCTGAGCAGAACCTGGGCACCAAGATCGCCATCATCTGGAAGAACGACGACGTGTACTCCAAGGGCATCCACGACACCTTCATCGACGAGGCCAACGCCCGGGGCATGGCCGTCGTCAGCGACACCACCTTTGCCGACGGCAACGACACCGACTTCTCCGTGCAGCTGAGCGACGCGCAGAAGAACGGCGCGGACCTGGTGTTCCTGCCCATGTACTATCAGCCCGCTTCTCTGATCTTCGCCCAGGCCAACGCCATGGGTTACGCTCCCAAGTGGTTCGGCGTGGACGGCATGGACGGCATTTTGACCATGGAGGGCTTTGACCCCGCCCTGGCCGAGGGCGTCATGCTGCTGACCCCCTTCAACGCCGACGCCACTGACGCCAAGACCGCCAACTTCGTCCAGAAGTATCAGGACGCCTTCGGCGAGATCCCCAACCAGTTCGCGGCAGACGGCTATGACTGCGTGTACGCCTATGCTCAGGCCCTCCAGGCCGCCGGCGCCACCCCGGACATGACCGCCGAGCAGCTCAACGACCTGATGATCGCCCAGTTCACCTCCATGACCTTCGACGGCATCACCGGCACCAGCATGACCTGGGACGCCAGCGGCGCCGTGTCCAAGAGCCCCAAGGGCATGATCATCCAGAACGGCGCCTACGTCGGCATGGACTGATTTCCCCCGCTTTTGCACCTGTTACGTTCTTTTGCCCCATTGGGAACGGCCCGCGGGCCGTTCCCAATGGGCGCGTAAGAAAGCGGCGCGTATCGGAGAGGGTATTCCCCGAACGCCCTTTCGGATGCGCACCGACCCTTCCCCCTTCAAATCATTGCAAGAGGTGTCATGCATGAGCTTCCTGAACTATCTGATCAGCGGCATCAGCCTGGGCAGCATTTACGCCATCATCGCCCTGGGCTATACCATGGTCTACGGCATTGCCAAGATGCTGAACTTTGCCCACGGCGATGTCATCATGGTGGGCGCTTACATCTGCTTTTACTCCGTCAGCCGCTTCGGCCTGCCCGCGCCGGTGGGCGTTCTTGCGGCCGTGCTGGTGTGCACGGCCTTGGGCATCGTGGTGGAGCGGCTGGCCTACAAGCCGCTGCGCGCCGCCCCGTCCCTGGCGGTGCTCATCACCGCCATCGGCGTCAGCTATTTCCTGCAAAACGCCGCCCTGCTCCTGTGGACCTCCAACCCCAAGGTGTTCCCCAACTTCTTCGCCGCGAAGAAGGCGGACGGCACCGTCATCACCGGCATCGACCTGGCCGGCGGACAGCTGACCATCTCCTATGTCACCATCGTGACCATCGCCGCCTGCGTCATCATCATGCTGGCGCTGACCTGGTTCACCGGCAACACCAAGATGGGTAAGGCCATGCGGGCCTGCTCCGAGGATAAGGGCGCAGCCCAGCTCATGGGCATCGACGTGAACTCCACCATCTCCGTGACCTTTGCCATCGGCTCCGGCCTTGCGGCCATCGCGGGCGTGCTGCTGTGCTCCGCCTATCCCAACCTGGTGCCCACCACTGGCTCCATGCCCGGCATCAAGGCTTTCACCGCTGCGGTGTTCGGCGGCATCGGCTCCATCCCCGGCGCCCTGCTTGGCGGCATCCTGCTGGGCGTTCTGGAGATCTTCGCCAAGGCCTACATCTCCACCCAGCTCTCCGACGCCATCGTGTTCGCCGCGCTGATCGTGGTGCTGCTGGTGAAGCCCTCCGGCCTTCTGGGCAAGCCCATCCGGGAGAAAGTGTGAGGTGACGACATGAAAAAGCTGACCAAGACCTCCCGGCGGAATTACCTGACCTATCTCATCGTCATTGCCGCCTTCGTGATCCTTCAGATCCTGCGCACCACCGGAGCCATGAGCTCCTCCCTTAAGGGCATGCTGGTCCCCATCTGCGCCTACATGGTCATGGCTGCCTCCCTGAATCTGACGGTGGGCATCCTGGGCGAGCTGTCTCTGGGTCACGCGGGCTTCATGAGCGTGGGCGCCTTCACCGGCACTACCGTAGCCATCGCTCTGCAGGACGCGGTCCCCGCCGCGCCGCTGCGCCTGTTCCTCGCCCTGATCGCCGCCGCCGTCGGCGCGGCCCTTGCGGGCTTTCTCATCGGCATCCCGGTGCTGCGGCTCAACGGCGACTATCTGGCCATCGTGACGCTGGCCTTCGGCGAGATCATCAAGGCCATCTTCAACAACCTCTACCTGGGTCTCGACAGCCGGGGCCTCCACGTGAGCCTCCTGGCCGACACCACCAACACCGCCCCGGACGGCAAAATGATCATCCAGGGCCCCATGGGCATCGGCGGCATCCAGAAGATCTCCACCTTCACCGCCGGGTTCCTGCTGGTAATGATCTCCCTCATCGTGATCTTCCACCTGACCGGCAGCCGGGCCGGCCGGGCCATCATGGCCATCCGGGACAACCGCATCGCCGCCGAGAGCGTGGGTGTGAACATCACCAAGTACAAGATGATGGCCTTTGTCACCTCCGCCGCTCTGGCCGGTTCCGCCGGCGCCCTCTTCGCCATGAACTACTCCACCATCGTCGCCAACAAGTTCGACTTCAATACCTCCATCCTGGTGCTGGTGTTCGTGGTGCTGGGCGGCCTTGGCAACATGCTGGGCTCGCTGGTGGCCGCCGCGGCGCTGACCATCCTGCCCGAGGCCCTGCGCCAGTTCGCGGACTACCGGATGCTGGTGTACGCCATCGTGCTGATCCTGGTGATGCTGGCCACCAACAACCCCACCATCAAAGCCTTTTTCGGCCGGCTCAAGCCCGGCAGCAGATCCGGAAAGGAGGCGGCCTGATATGTTTTCCAAGCTGGTCCCCGTCCCCTCCGGCAGCATGATCCCGGACCGGGACATCAACAAAAAACCTATCCTGGAGTGCGTGAATCTGGGCATCACCTTCGGCGGCCTGAAGGCCGTGGAGGACTTCAACCTGACCATCGGGCGCACGGAGATCGCCGGCCTCATCGGCCCCAACGGCGCCGGAAAGACCACGGTGTTCAACCTGCTCACCAAGGTGTATCAGCCCACCACGGGCACCATCCTGCTGGACGGCCGGGATACCCACGGCATGAACACGATGCAGGTCAACCGGGCCGGCATCGCCCGGACCTTCCAGAACATCCGCCTCTTCAACGGCCTGACCGTGGAGGACAACGTGAAGGTGGGCATGGACCAGTCCATGCGCTACTCCATGTGGAGCGGCATCTTCCGCCTGCCCCGGTTCTGGCATGAGGAAAAGGTGGCCCACGAGCGGGCGCTGGAGCTCTTGTCCCTGTTCAGCATGGAGGATACCGCCGACATGAAGGCCGGCTCCCTGCCCTATGGCGCCCAGCGCCGGCTGGAGATCGTCCGGGCCCTGGCCACCAACCCCTCCCTGCTGCTGCTGGATGAGCCGGCAGCGGGCATGAACCCCTCCGAAACGGCGGAGCTGATGGAGAACATCCGCAAGGTGCGGGACACGCTGCAGATCGCGGTGCTGCTCATCGAGCACGACATGAACCTGGTCATGAACATCTGCGAGGGCATCTGCGTTTTGAACTTCGGCCGGGTCATCGCCAAAGGAAGCCCCGCCGACATCCAGTCCAACCCCTCCGTGATCGAGGCGTATCTGGGCAAGCAGAAGGAGGCATGACGGCATGGAACCCATTTTGAAGGTTGACGACATCAACGTGTATTACGGCAGCATCCACGCCATCAAGGGCATCTCCTTCGAGGTGTATGAGGGCGAGATCGTGACGCTGATCGGCGCCAACGGCGCCGGCAAGTCCACCACCCTGAACACCATCTCCGGCCTGCTGCACAGCAAGACCGGCTCCGTCACCTTCCTGGGGGAGTCCCTGGGCAAGGTCCCCAGCCACAAGATCGTCTCCAAGGGCCTGGCCCTGGTGCCGGAGGGGCGGCGCATCTTCTCCCAGATGACCGTGCAGGAAAATCTGGAGATGGGCGCCTACACCCGTGCCTCCTCCGCCGTGGCGGCGGACCTGGACATGGTCTACAGCCACTTCCCCCGGCTGAAGGAGCGGTACCGCCAGGTGGCAGGCACCCTCTCCGGCGGTGAACAGCAGATGCTGGCCATGGGCCGGGCGCTGATGAGCGGGCCGAAGTTGCTGATGATGGATGAGCCCTCCATGGGCCTGGCCCCCATTCTGGTGGAGGAGATCTTCTCCATCATCCAGAGCCTGCACAAAAACGGCGCCACCATTTTGCTGGTGGAGCAGAACGCCCAGGCGGCGCTGTCCATTGCGGACCGGGGCTACGTGCTGGAGACCGGCAAGGTGGTCCTCTCCGGCACCGGTGCGGAGCTGCTGGCAAGCCCTGCCATCAAAAAGGCGTACTTGGGCGGCTGAACCATCCCCCAAGGTCCAGGCGGCGGCACCCTTTCGGGTGCCGCCGTCTTTTGTGCGCCACCGCCTCCCATTCGTGGGCCGATGGCCGGAGCGGGGATTGCAAAATTTCACGTCTCTGGTATAATGATATTCAAATACATCCACAAAATTTTAAAGATGCAAAAAGGAAACCCGAATGGCGCCCGCGACCCGAGAGAGTCATGCCCGCCACCTGTCGATCGGAACTATGGAGGAAATGACGATGGACGCTATCATAGAAATATTTGCGGATATTGCTGATATATGCTTTGACCTTTGGATAAATAAAATCATTGACAGGTTCACAAAGAAGAAAAGAGCGAACATAGCATCGGACAATATGGGATGACAAATTCGCGTTTTTTGTTGCGCTCAGTTGTATGGAGCCGCTGTTGGAAACTTCAGTTGCAAGGAGGTGGGGCCATGCGCTCTGAGGAACGCCGCCAGGCCATTTTGGACATTCTGCACGCCGCCGGAGGGCCAGTCAGCGCCGGTACGCTGGCCGGGCGCTTTTCCGTCAGCCGGCAGATCATCGTGGGGGAC
The DNA here is from genome assembly GCA_017469475.1 of Oscillibacter sp. Taxonomy (GTDB): domain Bacteria; phylum Bacillota; class Clostridia; order Oscillospirales; family Oscillospiraceae; genus Oscillibacter. Next base: position 14,506 of record JAFUGI010000039.1, read on the forward strand.
GTGGCCCTGCTGCGGGCCGCTGGGGAGGAGATCTCCGCCACGCCCCGGGGCTATGTGCTCCGTCCCGCCCCCACCGGGCTGCGGCGCCAGGTGGCCTGCCGCCACGCCGCCGCGGACATGGAGGCGGAGCTGAACGCCGTGGTGGACCAGGGCTGCACGGTGCTGGACGTCATCGTGGAGCATCCCATTTACGGCCAGCTCACCGGGGTGTTGGAGCTTGCCAGCCGGTACGACGTGGGGCAGTTCCTCGCCCGCGCCGCCCAGTCCGACGCCCATCCCCTCTCCGATCTGACCGGCGGCATCCACCTCCACACCCTCCTCTGCCCCGACGAGGCGGCCTATGAGCGGGTGGTCCGCTCCCTGCGGTCGCTGGGGATCCTGCTGGAGGGCTGAGGGCCCGAAAAAGAGGATTGACAAAGGGCCACAGGATGTGTATAGTGTGGTACACAGGTGTCTTGACACCTGTGTACCACACTATTTTACAAAAGCAGGTGTTTCCATGGAAGGCTTTCAAGCGTTTTTGAAGCGGAAAAACATCGTCCTCTCCGCCAGGCGGTACGGCATCGACGCCCTGGGCGCCATGGCCCAGGGGCTCTTTTGTTCCCTGCTCATCGGCACCATTTTGATTACCCTTGGCACCCAGTTCCACATTCCCTTCCTCACTGCCAAGGTCATCACCATCAACAAGGTGGGCTACACGGTGGGAGGCCTTGCCTCCTTTATGAGCGGGCCGGCCATGGCCGTAGCCATTGGGTACGCCCTCCAGGCCCCGCCGCTGGTCCTCTTCTCCCTGGTGACGGTGGGCTACGCCTGCAACGCCCTGGGCGGCGCCGGCGGACCGCTGGCGGTGCTGTTCGTGGCCATCATCGCCGCCGAGTGCGGCAAGGCCGTCAGCAAGGAGACGAAGGTGGACATTTTGGTGACGCCCATGTTCACCACCCTCATCGGCATCGGCGCGGCGTGGCTCATTGCGCCGCCCATCGGGTCCGCCGCCAGCGCCTTCGGCCAGCTCATCATGCGCGCCACCGTCCTCCAGCCCTTCCTGATGGGGATCCTGGTCTCCGTGCTGGTGGGCGTTGCCCTGACCCTGCCCATCTCCTCCGCCGCCATCTGCTCCGTGCTGGGGCTCACCGGCCTTGCCGGCGGCGCCGCCGTGGCGGGCTGCTGCGCCCAGATGGTGGGCTTCGCCGTCATGTCCTTCCGGGAGAACGGCTGGGGCGGCCTGGTGAGCCAGGGCATCGGCACCTCCATGCTGCAAATGCCCAACATCGTGAAAAATCCCTGCATCTGGATCGCCCCCACCCTGACCTCCGCCATCACCGGGCCCATCGCCACGTGCCTGTTCCGCCTGGAGATGAACGGCGCGCCCATCAACTCCGGCATGGGGACCTGCGGCCTGTGCGGCCAAATCGGCGTTTGGACCGGCTGGATCGCCCCCAGTGAGGCCGCTCTGAAAAACGGCGCCGCCGCCATCGCCCCCACGGGCTTTGACTGGCTGGGGCTGGTCCTCATCTCCTTTGTGTTGCCCGCCCTCCTGGCCCCGGCCATCAACGGCCTGTGCCGCAGGGCCGGCTGGGTGAAGGACGGGGATCTGAAGCTCCCTTGACGATGGGAGCGGCAGCGTGATACACTGTGAAAAATACCGCGCAGGAGGGAGCTTTCATGGAATACCGCCGGTTTGACAACACCTATATCGTCCGCATCGACCGGGGCGAGGAGATCGTGGAGCAGGTGCGGCTCCTCTCGGAGCGGGAGGGCATCCGCCTGGCCTCCGTTCAGGCCCTGGGCGCGGTGAACGACTTTACCGTGGGCGTGTTCCGCCCTCGGGACAAGCGCTACGACGCCAACCAATTCCAGGGGGACTATGAGATCGTGTCCCTGACCGGGACCATCAACACCATGGACGGCACCTTCTACTGCCACCTGCACATGAGCGCCGGAGACGGGCAGGGCCGCGTGGTGGGCGGCCACCTGAACCGGGCGGTGGTCAGCGCCGTGTGCGAGATGGTGGTCACCGTCCTTCCCGGCACGGTGGACCGGGTCTTCGACCCGGACGTGGGGCTGAACGTCCTGCATTTTTGAGAAGAAACAACCCGGACAGAGGATGTTCCTCTGTCCGGGTTGTTTACGCATTTTTTACACAGTCCGGCTTTGCCGGCACCGGGGAAGACCTGGCTACGAGACCGGGATAACCGGCGGCCGCAGGGCCGTCCGCAGGAAGCCGGCCGCCCCTGGCGCAGGCACGAACTCAGACCAGCTCGCCCTGGCAGTCCTGCCGCAGGGGCAGCTCCCGGAGGATGGCGTCCTCGATGGCCTCGTACTCCCCGGGGCTTCGGAAGCGGCGCAGCTTCTTGTTCAGGCGGTCCGCGTCGTCAAAGAGGTGGATGAGGTAGAACCACACCTCCCGCATCCGCTGGGCCGCCGTGCCCACCTGCCCGTAAAAGCGCTGGTACTCGGCGTAGAGCTCCTGCAAAAAGTCCCGCAGCTCCTTCCGCGTGGCAGGCTGGCCGCCCCGGAGCTTGCGGAAGAGGGCCGGGTCCGCCACCGCCCCCCGGCCGATCATCACGGCCCTTGCCGCCGGGAAGCGGGCGGCGAAGGCCTCCGTCTCCCCCACGGTCCGAAGGTCCCCGTTGTAGCACACCGGGTTGCGGCTTTGCGCCAGGGCCTGGGCAAACTCCTCCAAATGGACATTGCCCCGGTACTTCTCCGTTTTGACCCGGGCGTGGATGGTCAGGCAGGTAATGGGATAGCGGTCAAAGATGGGCAGGAGCCGAGCAAACTCCTCCGGCGACTGGACGCCCAACCGGGTCTTGACAGAGAGGGGCAGGCACAAACGGCCGCAGGCCGCGTCGAAAAAACGGTCCAGCGCCTCCGGCTCCGCCAGAAAGCCCGCCCCCTTCCCCTTGGCGGTCACGGTGCCGGAGGGGCAGCCCAGGTTCAGGTTCACCTCGGTGAAGCCCAGGTCCCGCAGCAGCTCCGCCGCCCACACCAGATCCTCCGCCCGGCAGGTCATCACCTGGGGCACTTGGGGGATGCCGGGGCTGCCGAGAAGCTCCCGCCGGTCCCGCTCCGTCAGAACGTGCTGGTCCGTGGGGGAGAAAAAGGGGATGAACAGCCGGTCCGCGCCGCCGAAGCGGCGCTGCCACACCCGCCGGTAGACCCCGCGGGTGATGCCGTCCAGCGGGGCAAAGTCATACCGTTCGATCATAGCGCTCCTTCAGCCGCCGTCCGGCGGCATGTTTTTTTCATAACGGGACCCGCCGCCTGTCACCGGGAGCGGCGCAGGACCTCCAGCAAAAACCGCCACACCCGCTCCACGGAGGCGACAAGCATCCGCTCTCGGGGGGTGTGGATCTCCAGAAGGTCCGGTCCCAGGGACACGCAGTCCAATCCCGGCAGCTTGCCGCAGAGAAGGCCGCACTCCACGCCGGCGTGGATGGCCTCCACCTTGGGGGCATGGCCGTACTGCTCCCGGAACACGGCCTCGCACCGGCGGCGCAGGGGAGAGTCCGCCCGATACTCCCAGGGAGGATAGTCCCCCTCCCGCGCAAGGGCGCCGCCAAGGCTCTCCGCCAGGGCCGTCAGGTCCGCCAGAAGCTCCTCCTTCTCGGCGGACACACTGCTGCGCACGCAGAACAGGGCGGTGAGGGACGTTTCCTCCGTCCGCAAAATACCCAGGTTCAATGAGGTCTGCACCAGGCCCGGGATGTCCCGGCTCATGGTCTGGACCCCTGCCGGGGCCCCGGTCAAAAACGCCAGCGCCCGGTCCGTGGAGCGCTGATCCAAAACGCGCTCCGCCGCTGCTATCTCCAGCTCCAGCGTCAGCGCCGGGTCCGTCTTTGCAAAGGGGCGGCACAGCTCCCGCAGGGCCGGAAGGGCGGTCTCCGCCGCGCCGGCGTCCTCCGGGAGGAGCACCGCCTGAGCGGAGACGGGGATGGCGTTGTCCTTCAAGCCCCCCTCCGCCAGAGCCAGGCGGAAGGGCACGCTTTTGCGCAGCTCCGATAGCAGGCGGCCCAGCAGCACGTTGGCGTTGGCCCGGCCCCGGTGGATCTCCGTTCCGGAGTGGCCGCCGGTGAGGCCGGAGACGCGCAAGCACAGCGCCTGACCCTCCGCCTTCTCCCACGTGACGGGAAGAGACACCCGGGCCACGCACCCGCCGGCACAGCTGACGGTGAAGACCCCCTCGGCCTCCGAGTCCAGATTCAGCAGCTGCCGGCCCCGCAGGGGCGACACGTCCAGCGCCGACGCCCCCAACATCCCGATCTCCTCGTCGGTGGTGAGCACCACCTCCAGTCGGGGATGGGGAATGGCGGGATCGTCCAAAACCGCCAGGGCCATGGCCACGGCGATGCCGTCGTCCCCGCCCAGAGTGGTGCCCCGGGCGTACACATAGCCGTCCTTTACCGCCAGGTCCAGGCCCTGGCGCTCCATGTCCAGAGGGCAGTCCGCCGTCCTTTCGCACACCATGTCCAGGTGGCCCTGGAGGATCAAGGGCGGCGCGGCCTCGTAGCCGGGGGTGGGCGGCGCGATGAGGATCACGTTCCCCGCCCGGTCCCGGTGGTGCTCCAGCCCCCGCCGGCGGCCAAAGTCCACGCACCAGTCACTCACCGCGTCCGTATGGCGGGAGCCGTGGGGAATGGCGCACAGCGCCTCGAACCAGCGAAAGACCGCCTGGGGCTCCAGCCCCTCCAGTACCGCCATGGGCTCACTCCTCCCGCTGCTGCACGGCGGAGCCGCCGTCCAGCCCGAAGTCCTCCGCCGTGGACGCCGTGTCCCGGCGGAGCATGGTCTCCATCACCCGGATGTCGCTGTCCACGTCCATGGCGTCCATTTTGTACAGCTCGTCCAGCTGGTGGGCAAAGCCCTTGATGATGGCGTCCATGGTGGAGGCGATGCGGTTTTTCGCCTGGGTCAGGTTCTCCCCCTCCACTCCGGCGGCCTCGAACTGGGCATAGGAGTCCAGCAGCTTCTGGGTGGTGGGCAGGTAGTAGTTGAGGAAATTGTCGATGCGCTTGGCCTTGTTGGGGTCCTCCTCCACCGCCTTGAAGATGCGGGCGGTGATGGACTCCAGCTGGTCGATCTTGGCGGAGAGGACCGGGTCCGCGATCTCGTCATTGGCCCGGCGGATGTTGCGCAGGATGCCGGAATACCCCTCCTCCGCCTCCTTGGGAGCGGCGGCCTGGGCGGCCCGCTGCTTTTCCTGCCAGGCCCGGTCCGCCTCGCTGCTGCGGAAGAGGTAGCCCAGCTCCATGTTGAGATAGGCGCTGTCGCCGAAGTAGCCCTTCTCCGCCATCTTCTTGAGGTCCTTTTCCACCTGGCTCCGGGAGAAGCCCAGGGTGCGGGCCAGCTCCTCCACGGAAACGGCCTCCCGCGTGCCCATGACGGCCAGGTACTTGGCGTAGCGCTTCATGCTGCGGGACATGGTGAAACCCTTGATGGCCATGGCCCCGCCTCCCACGAAGAACGGAAGCTCATCCAAAATCTCCCAGAGGACCTCCCGCAGGCTGGTGACGTTGGAGCCGGAAAAGGCCATCAGACCCAACAGCATCAGCAAGATGCCCACCACCTGCAAGATCCGCGCCGTGGACGTCTTGTCCGCCGGGGTCTTGGTGACACTGCCCACCGTGGCCTTGGCGCGGCTGGCGGGCTTTTTCTCCGCCGCCCGATCAGAGGCGGACTGGTACAGGGTGCCGCCGGTCTTATTGATGCGGGTATCCACCCGGGCCGTCTCCTGCAAGGGTGGGGCCGAGGCAGTCTTTTTCGTGGCGTCCTTTCCGTAGAGCTTCCACAATAGCAGCGGCAGCGCCAGCCACCACACTCCTACAAAAAGCAGCCCCCCGATCAGCGCCCAGGAGATCCACTCGCCGCTTCCCTTTCCCTGATTGGACGCCATGCCTCACTCCTCCTTTTTGCGCAGCTTCCGCTTGTTGCCCGCCTCGTCCACGATATAGGTGTTGTCCAGCTGCCCCTTCAGACTGCCCAGCACCGAGTCGATATACTCCCGCCGCAGCGCGGCGCGCTCCATCTCTTCCCACTCCGTCAGCCCCTCGGGCGATTTGGCCTTTCGGGCCAGCTCGTTGAGCCGGTCGATCTGCTGCTGCTCCATCCCAGCTTCTCCTTTCCAATATGCCGTTTCATCCCTTGCGAAAGTCGTTTCACAATGATCTAATATCGTTTGATGGTGATGGACGTGCGTCCCTTCCGGGTGACGCCACCCACCTCCGCCAGCTCCAGCTTGCCAAAGCCCCGGGCGGACACCGTGTCCCCCTGGGAGAGGATCTTGTCCCCCTTGGTGCAGGTCTGCCAGTTCACCTGCACCCGCCCGGCGGAGATGAGCTCCGCCGCCTTGCCCCGGGCCATCTGGAACCCGGCCGCCGCCACCGCGTCCAGCCGCAGAGAGCTGACGGTGTCCCGCACCTCCCGGCACTTGACCTCCGGGATGTGGAGATGGGCAAGGTCCACAGGCGAAAGGCGCAGTCTTGCCCGGCCGGCGCTCTCCCAGCTTTGCAGCAGGAAGTCCGCCACGGTGTCCAGCACCAGCACGTCCGCGCTGTCCTCCCCCACCAGGATGTCTCCCACCTTCTCCCGGGCGACACCCATGGCCATCAGGCTCCCCAGAAGGTCCCGGTGGGTCAGACCGTCCTCCTTTCGAAAGGCGGCCCGCAGGCCCCGGATGGGGACCTCAGCGTCCTCTGCCTCCAGCCAATCCGGCAAAAAGAGGGCCAGCGTCCGCTCCGCTCCGTCGTATCCGCCCAGGAAGACGTACCCCGTCTCCGGCGTGCCGGAGAGGCGCAGCAGCTCCTCTGTCGACCACCGCTCCTGGGGGGTGAGAAAATCCGTGTGGGCGGGGACATTCCGGCTCCGGGCCTGGGCGGCCCGGTCCAGTACCCGGGCCAGGAGCATCCGCTCCTCCCCACTGGCTCCCATCCGGTCCAGCAGCGCCCCCTTATCCATGGCGCACCTCCTGGGTGCGGACCAGGGCGGCATAGGCGCCGTTTTGGGCCATCAGCTCCTCATGGCTCCCCAGCTCCGTGATGCGGCCCCCCTCCACCACGGCGATGCGGTCCGCGTGGCGGACGGTGGAGAGCCGGTGGGCGATGATGATGGCGGTGCGGCCCTGGGAAAGACGCTCAAAGGTGGCCTGCAATCGGGCCTCTGTCACGCTGTCCAAAGCGGAGGTGGCCTCGTCCAAAATCAGCACCGGCGGGTCCTTCAAAAAGATGCGGGCAATGGAGATGCGCTGCTTCTGCCCGCCGGAGAGCAGCGTTCCCGCTCCCCCACGTCCGTGTGGATGCCCTGGGGCATGGCGTCGATGTCCTCCCACACCTCCGCCAGCCTGGCGGCCTGGATGACCTCCTCGTCCGTGGCGTCGGGCCGGCCGTAGCGGATGTTCTCCAGCACGCTGGCCGCAAAGAGGAACACCTCCTGCTGCACCACGCCCACGTTCCGGCGCAGGGACGCCTGGGTCACGGAGCGGACGTCCGCCCCGTCCACCCGGACGGCGCCGCCGGTCACATCGTAAAACCGGGGGATCAGTTGACATAACGTCGTCTTCCCGCCTCCGGAGGGACCCACCACCGCCACCGTCTCGCCGGAGCGGATGTGGAGATCCACATCGTGGAGCACCTCGGGATGCCGGTCGTAGGAAAAGCTGACGTGGTCCAGGTCGATGGCGCCGGCCACCCGCTCCAGCACTGCGGCGTCCGGCGCGTCCTGCATGGTGGGCTCCCGGCGCATCAGCTCCAGGAAGCGGCGAAAGCCCGCCGTGCCGTTGGCAAAGAGCTCCGCGAAGTTGGAGAGCTTGCGGATGGGGTTGACGAAGGTGGTGATATACAGGTTGAAGGTGATGAGGTCCACCACGTCCATCCTGCCCTGCATGATGAAGAGGCCGCCGGCGGCGATGACCGCGCAGGAGAGGGCGCAGATAAAAAACTCCATGGCGGCGTTGAACCGGCCCATGGCCTTGTGGAAACTGCGCTTGGAGGTTTTGAAGGCATCGTTGGAGGCGTCGAACTTACGGACCTCCGACGCCTCGTTGGCAAAGGCCTTGGCCGTGCGGATGCCGGAAAGGGCGGACTCGATGTCCATGTTGATGGTGGCGGTGCGCTGCTTGACGGCGGAGGACGCCTCCTGCATGGAGCGGCGGCAGCGCCACACCACGGCGAAAAATACCGGCAAGATCACGGCGATGACCAGCGCCAGCCGCCACTGGATGGAAAAGAGGATGACGAGAGAGCCCACGATGGTGACGCCGGAGATGAACACGTCCTCCGGCCCGTGGTGGGCAAGCTCCGTGATATCGAACAGGTCCGCCGTCAGCCGGCTCATGAGCTGGCCGGTGCGGTTGTGGTCAAAGTAGTCGAAGGACAGCTCCTCCATGTGGCAGAACAGGTCCCGGCGGATGTCCGCCTCCACCAGGATGCCGAAGGTGTGGCCCCAGTAGGCGATCACGTAGGTCAGCACTGCCCGCAGCGCAAAGGCGGCCAGCACCACCGCCATCACGGTGAAGAAGGCCTGATAGGCCCGCTCCGGCAGCAGGCGGTACATGCACCACCGGGACACCGCCGGGAAGGCCAGGTCGATGACAGAAATGGTCAGCGCGCAGGCCATGTCCAGCAGGAACAGCCGCCGGTGGGGCTTGAAGTAGTGGAGAAAAATCTGAACAGCGGACCTGCTCTGAAATTCTTGGGTGGTCATGGGCGTGCTCCTCGTCTATCCTGAAAGTCCAGAGTATAGGATACCACGTTTTTGCCGCCAGCGCAACGAGATCCGGCGCTTTTCCGCGGCTTTTCCGAAGATTTGCGGCGGTCTGTGAACGGGCAGGCCCGCTCCCGTCTTGCGCCCCGGACCGCGGCGTAGTAGCATAGGCCCAACCCCACGCGATCATGTGGCCCAATCCAGGAGCTGACCCCGCCGGCGGACCGGCGGGGTCTTTTTGCAGAGATCTCCCCGGACGCAAAATGCATCCGGGGAGATCGGTTCTTCTTTTTACTTCACGCGGACGATGCAGGAGCGGCTCTGCCCGTCCCAGGTGACGGTGACGGTGGCGGTGCCCTTGCTGATGCCCTTGACCAGGCCGTTGGAGGCCACGCTGGCAATGCCGTCGTCCGAGCTGACCCAGGTAAGGCCGGAGGTGACGCCGCTCAGGTTCAGCTGGAAGGATTCGCCCACGGTCAGGGTCATGTCCTCCCGGTTCAGCTTGCTGTCCCGGTCCACCTGCCCGCTGCCGGTGCTGGGAGCGGCGGGGAGACGGCCGGAGGCCCGCACCCGCACGATGCACACGGCCTTCTTGCTCCCATCCGTCACCAGCACGTTGGTGGTGCCGCCGGAGACCGCCGTCACCTTGCCATCAGCGTCCACGGAGGCAATGCCCTCATCCTGGCTGATCCAGGTGTAGGTACCGGCCCCGCCGCTGGCCCGCAGGGTGTAGGTCTCCCCCAGGTTACTGAGGGTGAAGTCCGTTTTATTCAGCGTCAGGCCGCCGGGCAGGGCGTTGGCCCTTTCATAGTCGGTGGCCGTCGGTGCGGCGGTCTCGGTGCCTGGGTCCGTCGTCTCGGTGCCGCCGGGCTCCGTGGTGGCCGCAGGGTCGGTCTCCGAGCCCACGGAGGGCTCCACCGGCTGGATGGTCTGGCTCTGCTCCGTGGAGGGGTCCTTGGCGGGCTCCTCCCCCCGCAGCTTGGCGGAGATCTGGTCCCCGTAGAGCAAATAGACCAGCAGGCTGCCCATGACCAGGATCAAAACGATGAGGGTGGGCGTGACCAGGCTGAAGCCCTGCGAGCTGGAGGTCCGCTTGCCCCGGCGGCGGATGGTGCCGCCGTCCTTCAAGGCCTCCTCTTCCTCGCAGAAGGGGCACTTGCGGTAGGTGTCGGAATATTTCTCCCCGCAGACGGGGCATTGCTTCATTGCCATCGTGAGCCCTCCCATATCCATTCGATCTGGCCGGTCCTGGGAAGCGCCGGCTCTACTTTACATAATATCGGCTTTTCCCACAGCCGTCAAGCCCGGCCGGCGGTTTTTTCGGGAAATTCCCGTTTTTTTGTCTTCCCTTGCCGCTTTACGCCCCAGCGAAGCGGAACACCACGCCCACCACGGCGGAGACCGCGATGAACACGATGGGGTGCAGGTCCCTGGTTTTCCGGACGGCGTTGGTCAGCACCAGCAGCACCGCCGCCAGGGCCAGCCGCTGCCAGTTGAAGAGGCTGCCGCTGGTGAGCGCCACCTTGTTCAAAAATCCGCCCAGGCCCGCCGGCGTCAGCCGCAGCCCGGTCAGCACCTCCAAAAACACGGTGACGCAGGCCGCGCCGATGAGCCCGGTGGAGGCGGGGCGCAGGCCGTAAAAAGCCCGGTCTACATAGCGGTTACTGCGAAAGCTCTTCAAAAAGGCCGCCACCAGCAAGATCACGATGATGGATGGCGTTATCTCACCAAGGGTGGCAATGATCCCGCCCAGGATGCCGCCGCAGGTGAAGCCCACGTAGGTGGCCATGTTGATGCCGATGGCGCCGGGGGTAGACTCGGACACCGCCAGCATGTTCATCAGGTCCCCATAGGTATACCATCCGGTGGTCTCCCCGATGTTCTTCAAAAAGGGGAGCGTGGCCATGCCGCCGCCGATGGCGAAGAGGCCGGTCTTGAAAAACTCCCAAAACAGCTTCGGCAGGATCATGCCCCCTTCACCTCCCAGTTCTTCAGCAGGATGCCGGCCAGCGCCGCCAGCAGCACGAACCACACCGGCGAGAGGTTCAAAAGGAGGCTGCTCACCAGCACCACCAGGAAGATGACCGCCGTGCGCCGGTCCACCACCGCCTTTTTCAGCAGCTTGACGGTGGCGTTGAAAATCAGCACGCACACGCACACCTGGATGCCGGCAAAGGCGTTTTTCACCCAGGCAAGGTGGGAGAAGTTGGTGATGAGCCCGGCGATGAGGGTGATGATGACCAGAGAGGGAAACACGAAGCCCAGCGTGGCCGCGATGCCCCCTAAGGCGCCTGCCACCTTCTGGCCCACGAAGGTGGAGGTGTTCACGGCGATGATGCCCGGCGTACACTGGCCGATGGCGTAATAGTCCATCAGCTCCTCCTCCGTTGCCCAGTGCTTGCGGTCCACCACCTCCCGCTGGAGGATGGGCAGCATGGCCATGCCGCCGCCGAAGGTGATGGACCCCATCTTCGCAAAGGTGATGAACAGCTCCCAGATCTTCTGCATCGATCGTCTCTCCCTTATAGCGCCGCTGTGCTCTGCGCCATTGTGTCGTTTTCCGTGAGGCCCCCTCACTCCACGTATCCGTACAGCCCCCGAACGGAGACTTCTCCGGAGCGAATGGTCCGCTCCTGCCCGTCCGGCAGGCGGACCATCAGGCCGAACTGCTCGTCCACGTCCAGGGCCTGGGCCCGCTGGCGGGTGCCGTCGGACCCCAAAAGCTGGACGGGCTTTCCCAGGTTCACGCAGCGCCTGCGATACTCCGCCAGGAAGTCCGTCAGATTCCCCTGCCGCAGCGCGGCGTACATCCGGTCCAACTCCTCGATCAGCGCCGCCGCCAGGGCCGGGCGGGATACGGGGCGCCCCAGCTCCCGGACCAGGGAGGTGGCCATCTGCGCCACCTCCGGCGTAAAGTCCTCCGGTCCCTGGGAGACGTTGATACCGATGCCCACCACCAGATACTGCAGGCGGCCCGTCTCCCCCTCCAGGGAGAGCTCCGTCAAAATGCCGCTGAGCTTGCGGCCGTTCAGCACCGGGTCATTGGGCCATTTCAGCCCCGCCCGGGCGCCGCACACCCGCTCCGCCGCCCGGCACACCGCCACGCCGCTCAGCGCCGTGACGGGAAAGAGATGCTCCGGCGGCAGCTCCGGCCGCAGCAGAACGGACAGGTAGATCCCCTTGTCCGCCGGAGACTGGAAGGACCGGTCCAGCCGGCCCCGTCCCGCCGTCTGGCAGTTGGCGGTGACCACGGTGCCCTCCGCCCCGCCAGCCAGGGCCAGCTCCTTGAGGTAGGTGTTGGTGGAGCCCAACTCGTCAAAGCAGCGCACCTCCCGGCCAACAATGTCCGTGGGCCCCAGGAAGCTGCGGATCTCCTGCTCTGTCAGGGCGTCCGGCGTGTCCGCCAGGCGGTAGCCCAGCCCCGTGCGGGCCTCGATGACATAGCCCTCCTGCCGCAGGGCGGACACCGCCTTCCACACGGCGGCCCGGCTGAGCCCCAGACGGCGGCTCAGGTCCTCGCCGGAGAGATAGGCTCCCTCCGCCCGGCGCAAAAGCGCCAAAACATCTTCCCGGCCCACGTGGTCCGCCCCCTTTCATGCAAGGTCGAGTGTATCATGTTTCGTGGGAAATGTAAACCCGCCCGGCGCGGAAAAGTCCCGCCTGACCTGGTGTCAGGCGGGACTTTTTTATGGATGCGGTTCAGGCCTTCCTGGCCTCCCGGGAGCGGAGGACGAAGAGGACGGCCAGCATCAGCACGGCGCTGACGATCCAGGTGATGAACACATTCTGGACGAAGCCGGCCACGATAAAGCCCACAAAGCTCACTGCCGCCACGGTGATGGCGTAGGGCAGCTGGGTGGACACATGGTTCACGTGCTCGATCTGAGCGCCGGCGGAGGCCATGATGGTGGTGTCGGAGATGGGAGAGCAGTGGTCGCCGCAAACGGCGCCGGCCAGGCACGCGGAGATGCCGATGATGAGCAGGGTGCTGTCCGCGGGGAAGATGGCGGTGACAATGGGGATCAGGATGCCGAAGGTGCCCCAGCTGGTGCCGGAGGCGAAGGCCAGGATGCAGGCCACCACGAAGATGACGGCGGGCAGCATGCTGTACAGGCTCTGGGCCGCGCCCTCCATCACATCATGGACGAAGTCCGCCGCGCCCAGGGAGCTGGTCATGGTCTTCAGACTCACGGCCAGGGTCAGGATCAAAATGGGAGGCACCATGGCGTTGAAGCCCTTGGGCACGCAGCCCATGGCGTCCTTGAAGGTGACCACCCGGCGGGCGACCAGATAGATGATGATGACCACCAAGGCGATCAGGCTGCCCCAGGGCAGGCCGACGAAGGCGTCCGTGTTGCCGAAGGCGCCGATGAAGTCGCCGCCGTTGCCCGCGTCGCCCCACCAGTCTGTGCCGAAGAAGCCGCCCACATACAGCATGCCGACGGTGCAGGTGACGATGAGCAGGATCACCGGCAGGATCAGGTCCAGGACCCGGCCCTTGGGATTGCCCCGCTCCTCGTCGGCGTTGTCCAATCCGCCCAGGTCGCCCTTCTCCAGCGCCCGGAGCTCATGGCCCTTCATGGGGCCGTAATCAAACTTCATCAGGGCCAGGGCGATGATGAACACGAAGGTCAGAAGAGAATACAGGTTGTAGGGGATGGCCCGGATGAAAAGCTGGATGCCGGTGATGCCGGTGTCCAGATCGTCGGCAACGCCGGAGACGGCGGCCGCCCAGGAGGACACCGGGGCAATCATGCACACCGGGGCAGCGGTGGCGTCGATGAGGTAGGCCAGCTTCGCCCGGGAGATGCGGTGGCTGTCCGTCACGGGGCGCATGACGCTGCCCACGGTGAGGCAGTTGAAATAGTCGTCGATGAAGATCAGCACGCCCAGGATGAAGGTGGCGATCTGAGCGCCTACCCGGGTCTTGATGTTCTTCTCCGCCCAGCGGCCGAAGGCGGCGCTGCCGCCGGCCACGTTGACCAGGGCCACGATGATGCCCAGCAGCACCAGGAAGATGAAGATGCCGGCGTTTTCGGAGATGGCGGTGATGAAGCCGCCGTCCACGATCAGATTCAGCGCCCGCACGGGGGCGAAGTCACAGGCCAGCAGCGCGCCCACGACCACGCCGATAAAGAGGGAGCTGTACGCCTCCTTGGTGATGAGGGCCAGGACGATGGCGATGATGGGGGGCACCAGCGCCCAGAAGGTGCCGTACATTGCGGGGGCGGAGGCTCCCTCCTCCGCCGCCAGAGCGGGAACGGTCATGACGCCGCACACCAGCAGCACCATGAGCATGAGCGGCAGCAGCCGCCGGGTCAGGTTTTTCATGGTTCTCTCTCCTAACAAAAATGAAGTCATGACAGCGTCATGACTTCATACCTGACATCCCATTGTATGAACCCACGACAGCGCTCCGCCCCTTTGGAGGGACGACAGTCCGGGGGATATTCTCCCACGGCCCGGCTCCGCTTCCCCACAGGCGGGGAGCAAAACCTCGGCGAAGGCCCCTTTCCCTCTCCCCGGCGCCTGCGCCGTGGGGGGAGACGTACTCTTGACATTCGCGCCTCTATCATGCTTGGTTGGTTTCATTATATAAAAGTCTTTCCGATTGTCAACAGGGTTTGCCGATTTTTTTCGCCTTCGTTGGAATTTTTTTGCAGTTCCCTGCAAAATTCACGGCGCAGCGGAAGCCTTGCGCCGATCGCGGCGGCATGGGGCCGTTTGGTCGGCGCGAGGCCGCGCTTCGCCCGGCTCAGATTGTTTTGCGGCGGCAAGGCTGCCGCAAAAACGATTTGAAGCCCCTTCGGGCGAAGAGCCCACCCGCTTGCGGCTTTCGCCATCGGCTATGGCAGGAAAAGGGGGCGCCGCTTCAGCGGCGCCCCCGGAAAACGGCAGGGAGAGCGGCTCAATACCGGCCCAGGTTGGCGGTATCGTCGGTGCTGCCCTTGCCGAAGTGGAAGTCGTTTCCGGGCAGAATGGCGTTGAGCAGGATGCCGGCGATGGCGGCGATGGCCAGGCTGGTGAGGGTCAGGGAGGCGCCGCCCAGTTGGAAGGTGAGCCCGTCCGTAAAGCCCAGGCCGCACACCAAAATCACGGCGGCGATGATGAGGTTGCGGGAATTGGTGAAGTCCACCTGGTTTTCCACCACGTTCCGCACGCCGATGGCGGAGATCATACCGTAGAGGATGAAGCTGACGCCGCCCACGATGGCCGCGGGGATGGTGTTGATGATGTAGGCGAAGGCGGGAGAGAAAGACAGCACCACCGCATAGAGAGCGGCCAGGCGGATGACCTTGGGATCATACACCCGGGAGAGGACCAGCACGCCGGTATTCTCACCGTAGGTGGTGTTGGAGGGACCGCCGAAAAGGCCGGCGAGGGAGGTAGCGATGCCGTCGCCGATCAGCGTGCGGTGCAGACCCGGGTCCTCGATGAAGTTCTCCCCCACCGTTGCGGAAATGGCGGAGATGTCGCCAATGTGCTCCATCATGGAGGCCACGGCGATGGGGGCCATCACCAAAATGGCGGAGAGGTCGAACTTGGCAACGCTGCCGGAGAAATTGGTGATGAAGGGCTGGAAGCCCAGGATGGGGTTGGTGCCGGAGAAGAGGCCCGTGTCCGCAAGGCCGGCAAAGTCCACCTTTCCGGCAACGAGGGCCACCACATAAGACCCCACCACACCCAGCAGGATGGGAATGATCTTAATCATGCCCTTGCCCCAGATGTTGGCCGCGATGATGATGGCCATGGCCACCAGCGCCAGCCACCAGCAGGTGGAGGCATTGCTGACGGCGGAGGGGGCCAGGTTCAGCCCAATGAGGATGATGATGGGGCCGGTGACCACCGGGGGCAGGTAGTGCATCACCTTGTGGACGCCCACCGCCTTGATGATGGCGGCCAGCACCACATAGAGAAGGCCCGCCACCACGATGCCGCCGCAGGCATACTGGAGCTTTTCCGCCGGTTCCATGGCGGCGTAGATCCCGTCGCCCATGTTGGCCATGGCGTAGAAGCCGCCCAGGAAGGCGAAGGAAGAGCCCAGGAAGGCGGGCACCTTCATCTTGCTGCAAACGTGGAAAAAGAGGGTGCCGATGCCGGCGAAGAAGAGGGTGGTCTGGATGGAGAGGGGCAGTCCGTACCCCTGCACCAGGATGGGCACCAGGACCGTGGCGCCGAACATGGCAAACATGTGCTGCAGTCCCAGCAGCAGCATCTTGGGGATGCCCAGGGTCCGGGCGTCCCGAATGGGCTCCTGGCCCACGGCGGTCGTTTTTTCGTTCATCTTTCTTCTCCTCTCAATATCATTGGTCCCTGCGCACTGCGGCCGGGGTACTTTGCGGCGGCCCCGGGCCAAAAAAAATACCGGCACCTCAGCCGGCAAAAAAGGGAATGAAAAAATAGGAAAAGGAGGGCATCGCCGCAGCCGTATTCCTGAGCTTCATCCGCAGCATACCGGTCCCTCCCTCTCGTTATTTTCGTTCATTATACAAAACGGACCGCCGGATTGCAAGCCTCCTTTTCCATGAGCGGCATATAAAAAATCTGACGGAAATTGTCAAAATTGACGAGGCCGGTCCCTCAGCGGCCCAGCTGCCTGCGGATGGCCCGGTGCTCCCGCTCCAGCTCCCCATAGAGCCGGTCGGCGCTCCAGGTCCGGTTGTGCCGGGTCAAGACCGCCTTCAGGCAGCCGCCGGCGCCGGCCCTGGCCAGGGCCGGCAGGAGGGCGTCCAGCTCCTCCTCCAGTCCGCACAGCACCAGCATCCGCCCTGTCCCCGTTCCGGCGGCCGCCGGGGCCGCAGCGGGATCGTCCAGTCCCGCAAGGACGCCCAGGGGCTTTCCCCGGTCCGCTCGGCCCACCGCCGCCACCTCCGCGCCGAAGGGCGCCGCCGCGGTGCGGACCTCCAGGATCTCCGGCAGGGTGTCGAACCCGAACAGCAGGATCTTCTTCATCGTTCCTCTCCTTCCCTGATGGGCCTCCCGTTCAGCACCGCCTCGGCCAGGCGCTCCCCCTCATACCGGAGCTTCAGGGAGAAAAAGGGTGCCCCCTCCTCCAAAAGCCGCAGGAAGATCCGGTCCCCCGCCCACATGGGAAGGGACAGGAGATCCCGCTTGGCGATCCACTGGAGGTCCCCCTCGTCGCAGCCGTGGGGCTCTCCGGTCCAGCCGGTGGCGGTGAAGAGGTGCATATACTCCGTGGGCCAGCGGTCGGAGACGAAGGTCACGAGCCCCCGGTAGCGGTACTCCGTCAGCGTCAGGCCCGTCTCCTCCCGGGTCTCCCGCAGAAGGCAGTCCTCCGGGCTCTCCCCCTCCTCGAACTTGCCGCCCACGCCGATCCACTTGTCCCGGTTCAGATCGTGCCCCTTTTTCACCCGGTGGAGCATGAGATACGCCTCTCCCCGCTCCAGATAGCAAAGGGTGGTATTCAGCATGGCCTCACTCCCCCATGACCTGGAACACGATGTCCCGCACCCGGTCCCGCACGTCGCACTCCACCAGCGTCAGATTCTGCCAGGGGCCCACGGTGATGCGCCCGTTCACGAAGGGCACCGTGATGAAGGGGGACAACAGCGCCGCCTTGATGTGGGAGGAGCCGTTGTCGTCGTGCCAGGTGCGGTGGTGGTAATAGGGCACCAGCTGACCGTTTTCGTCCAGATAGGGGGAAAACACGTCCAGCGCCTCCTTCAGGTCATGCTCCACGATGCCCGGCTCGAACTCCAGCGTGGTGAGCCCCGCGACGCCGCCGGTGGTGAAGCCGGTGACGGTGCCGGACTGGATGCGAAACTTCCGGCAGGCCTCCGTCACCGCGTCCTGAAAGTCGCCGGTGACGTCGATCATGCCCATGTGGGCCTTGGTGTGGTAGGTCAGGGTTTTGGTGTAGACGGCCATAAAACTTCCTCCGTTCTCCGGCCAAGCGCCGGACGATCCTGTTCTTCGGTCCAGTGTACCACACTTTTTCCCGCCGCACAACGAAAAAACGCCTGCCGCGCTCCCGCCGCCCTTGCCAAGGGCGGCCCGGGCGGGTATAATGCAGGCAAAAGCATCCGCCGCTCCGGCCATGGCCGAAACGGCGGGAACGGGAGGGACCTCTATGCGCGTCGCGCTGCTCCAGCTGTCTGTGACGGAGGACAAGTCACGCAACATCGCCGCCGCCTGCGAAAAGATCCGGGAGGCGGCCCGGCAGGGTGCCGAGATCGCCGTTCTGCCGGAGATCTTCTGCTGTCCCTACACCAAGCGCTTTTTCCTCCAGTGCGCCGAGCCGGAGGGCGGCGAGGCCCAGCAGGCCCTGTCCGCCGCTGCGAGAGAGGCGGGCATCTACGTGGTGGGCGGGTCCGTGCCGGAGCGGAAGGGTGAGCGACTCTACAACACCGGCTATGTCTATGGCCGGGACGGCGCCCAGCTCGCCCGGCACCGGAAGATCCACCTCTTCGACATCGATGTGGAGGGCGGCCAGCGCTACCGGGAGTCGGACACCTTCGCCCCCGGGGACTCCATCACCACCTTCCCCACAGAGTGGGGCACCATGGGCCTTTGCATCTGCTTCGACCTGCGCTTTGAGGAGCTGGCCCGGTGCATGTGCCTGCGGGGAGCCAAGGTGCTCTTCGTGCCGGCGGCCTTCAACATGACTACCGGCCCCGCCCACTGGGAGCTGCTCTTCCGCCAGCGGGCGGTGGACAACCAGTGCTTCACCGTGGGCGTCTCCACCGCCCGGGACGAGGCCGCCCGGTACGTGGCCTACGGCAACTCCCTGGCTGTAGACCCCTGGGGAACGGTGCTGTGCCGGGCCGGGGCCGAGGAGGCCGTTTTGTACGCGGACTTGGACCTTGCCCGGATCGATAGCGTCCGCCGCCAGCTCCCCATCCTCTCCGCCCGGCGGACCGACCTGTACGAGGTGCGGGAGCGATGAGCGGCCGGGTCTTTGCCGCCTTTTGCGACGTGGTACGGCGCATCCCCGCCGGCAGGGTGGCCACCTACGGGCAGATCGCCCGTCTTGCGGGGATGCCCCGCTGCGCCCGGACGGTGGGCTACGCCATGGCGGCCTGCCAGGACCCCTCTGTCCCCTGCCACCGGGTGGTGGACCGGTTCGGCGGCACCAAGGCCGCCTTTGACACCTATGGTCCCGGCACCCAGCGGGCGCTGCTGGAGGCGGAGGGTGTCCCCTTCCGGCCGGACGGCACGGTGGATCTCGCCCGCTGCCAGTGGCAGACGGAGTGGCCGGACCTGTGGCCTCACATAGAAAGCGGCACGTGAGCGCCGATCCAGAAGCGCCCCACCGTTTGACCTCTGCGATCCGCAATCAAAAAAGCGGCCGTCCCCATGAGGGGACGGCCGCTTGACTTTTCAACACGCTCAGCCGATCTTGACGATCTTGCCGGTCTTCCAAGCCTCGGTGGTAGCGTAGCCGATGGCGGTGGACTTGGTGCCGTCGTACACGCTGACGCCGGGCTGCTTGCCGTTCAGGGCGCAGTCCACGAATTCCTCCATCTCGATGAGATAGGCCTCGTCGAACCGCTCCGGGAAGGAGCCCACGCACTCGGTGCAAACGCCGTTGGGGCCGTACACCGTTGCCAGGTTCTTCTCCGGCACGGCAGAGATGCGGATGGTGCCCTCTGTGCCCACGATCTCCGTCTCCACGTGGTAGCCGTAAGGCGCGGTGCGGCCCACGTGGACCATGGCCATGGCGCCGTTTGCGAACTTATACATGGCGATGGCGGTCTCGTCGTCCCCGGCCTCCTTGAACTCCGGGTGCTTAAAGGTGGCACCCAGGGCGTACACCTCCGTTGCCTCGCTGCCCAGGAACCAGCGGCAAAGGTCGATGTCGTGGATGGCCATGTCCAGGAAGATGCCGCCGGAGGTCTTGGCGAAGCGGATGGCGCCCTCCACAAGGGCCTCCGGGTCGATGCCGGTGGCCTTGACCAGATAGGGCGTGCCGATGGCCCCCTGGTCGATCTTCTCCTTGGCATAGGCATAGGACTTGTCGTACCGGCGCATGAAGCCCAGCATGAAGGTCCGGTCCGGGTGCCGCTCCACCGCAGCCTCCGCCTGCTTGCACTGGGCCACGTCCACCCCCAAAGGCTTTTCAGAGAAGACGTGCTTCCCGGCGTCCAAGGCGGCCTCGATCTGCCAGCAGTGCTCCGACGAGGTGGTGACGATGACCACGGCGTCGATGTCCGCCTTGGCCAGCATCTCCCGATAGTCGGTGTACACGTCGGTGACGCCCAGCTCGGTCTTGGCGTATTCCAGCTCTGCCGGAACGATGGAGCAGGCGGCGGTCAGCTCCGCGTTGGGGAGCTTGAAGGCGATGTTGCGGGCGTGGACCTTGCCCAAACGGCCCAGGCCCACGATGCCCACCCGAAGTTTTTTCATAAAAATACCTCCTCGTGAACGGTGTGAGGGCAGAGCCCCCCGCACCCTCGCATGACTGCATGGAATCGTCCTTCGTTTGTGCTTACTTGGCAGCGGCCAGCCGACGGCGCTTGGCCTCCAGCTCGCCCCGGACCACGTCCATGAACACGGCCAGGATGATGACCAGGCCCAGCACCACGTTCTGGATGGCGGACTCAATGGAGAGCAGGGTGAAGCCGTTGCGCAGCACGGAAATAATGAGGCAGCCGATCATGGTGCCCACCATGGTGCCCTTGCCGCCGTTGAAGGAGGCACCGCCGATGATGCAGGCCGCAATGGCGTCCGTATCATAGGGCTGGGTGGCGTTGGCGCCGTTGCAGATGCCGGACCGACCCACGGACACGATGCCGCCCAGGGCCGCCATGATGCCGGACATGGTGTAGCAGAAGGTCAGCACATTGGCGGTGTTGATACCGGAGAGGCGGGTGGCCTCCATGTTGCCGCCGGCGCAGTAGATGCTGCGGCCCAGGGCCGTCCGGCTGAGGAAGATGTGCATGATGACGTACAGCACGATGACCACGATGAAGCTCACGGGGAAGCCGCTGATGGTGGCCTTGCCCAGGAACTGCACGCTGTCAGGGAAGTTGTTGATCATCTGGCTGCCGGTGACCAGAAGGGCCATGCCCCAGAGGACGTTTTTCATGCCCAGGGTGGACACGAAGGGATGGGGCAGGTGCAGCCGGGTGAGCAGGGTGCCGTTCAGGAAGCCCACGGCGGCGCCGGCGATGATGCACACCACCATCATCAAAATACCGCTGGTGACGCCGGCCTTATTCATGCAGCCCATCAGGCACGCGCAGAACACGGCGTTGGCGCCCACGCTCAGATCGATGCCGGCGGTGATGAGGCACAGCAGCATACCGGTGGCCAGGAAGGCGTTGAAGGCCGTCTGCTTCAAAACGCTCATCAGGTTGCTGTAGCTCAGGAAATTCTTGTTGGCGATGGCCAGGAACACACACATAATGACCAGTGCCAGGACTGTGCCCAATTGGAAGCTGCCGCTCTTCTTCTTAGTCATCTAAACTACCTCCCCATGCTGCCTTCATAATATCTTCCTGGTTGAAATGCTTGCTGTCCCGGTCCACCTCGGCCATGACCCGGCCGCCGCGCATCACGACCACGCGGTCGCTCATTCCCAGGATCTCCGGCATTTCCGAGGAGATCATGATGACGCATTTTCCAGCCTTGACCAGGCTGTTCATAACATTGTAGACCTCGACCTTGGCGCCCACGTCGATGCCGCGGGTGGGCTCGTCGAAGATGTAAATATCGGCGTCGGCGTTGATCCACTTGCCGATGACCACCTTTTGCTGGTTGCCGCCGGAAAGCTGCCCCACGATCTCATCAATAGAGGGGGTCTTGATGCGCAGCGCCTCGATATGTCCCATGCCGGTCTGCTCGATCTTCTTCTCGTCCAGGAAGGGGCCGCTGCTGTGCTGCTTGAAGCTGGACATGATGAGATTGGTCCGGATGGTCTGGGGCAGGACCAGGCCCTGGCCCTTGCGGTCCTCCGTCAGCAGGGCGATGCCCGCCTGGATGGCCTGCTTGGGACTGCGGATATGGGTCTCCTTGCCCTTGACGAAGATCTGTCCGCCGTCGATGGGGTCCGCGCCGAACACGGCGCGCACCGTCTCGGTGCGGCCGGCGCCCACCAGGCCGGAAAGGCCCAGGATCTGGCCGCCGTAAGCCTTGAAGCTCACGTGGTCCAAAACGCCGCCGATGGTCAGGTCTTTGACCTCCAGCATGCACTCGCCCTTGGTGCCGAACTCCTTGGGGAACTGATTCTCCAGGGTCCGGCCCACCATGGCGGTGATGAGGGAGTCGTTGGTCCAGTCCTGAATGTCACGGGTTTCGATATACTCGCCATCACGAATGACGGTCACACGGTCGCACAGCTCGAACAGCTCCTCCAGCTTGTGGGAGACGAAGAGGATGCCGATGCCGCGGCTTTTCAGCTCCCGGCAGGTGCGCATCAGCTGCTCGACCTCCTTCTCGCCAAGAGACGAGGTCGGCTCGTCCATGATGATCATCTTCGCGTCGATGAGCACGGCCTTCGCGATCTCGATCATCTGCTGGACGCCCATGCCGAAGGTGCCCGCCGCCTTGCTGGGATCGATGTCCTGCCCCAGGGAGGCCATGACCTCCTTGGCCCGCTTGTGCATCGTGTCATAGTCCAGCAGTACGCCCTTTTTCAGCCACTTGTTGATAAAAATATTGTCGGTCACGCTGAGGAGCTTTTCGATGTTCAGCTCCTGATACACGCAGGCGATGCCTGCCGCGGCCGACTCGTTGGGGTTTTTGAACACCCGCTTTTCGCCGTTGACATAGATCTCACCCTCGTCCGCCAGATGGACGCCGGTGAGGACCTTGATGAGTGTGGATTTTCCGGCGCCGTTTTCGCCGATCAGGCCGTGGATCTCGCCCGGCTTGACGGCCAGCTGCATGTTGTGCAGCGCCACGACGCCCGGAAAGCGCTTGAGGATATTTTTCAGTTCGACTACGTATTCGCTCACCTAAATATCACCTCTACCTTTTTCCGCCCTGCCGAGCAGAGCGAAACATACGCATGATGCTCCGCAAACCATCTGCCCTCCCCGCCCATGCGCCGCCGGAGAAGGCCCCTCCCGCAGGAGGATAAGGAAATCAGGCCCCGCCCCGTTGGGAGCGGGGCCTGATCGGCGCTTCCAGAACGCTCTTTACCGAAGCAAGAGCACAGATCAGGCAAGGTAGCCCTGCAGCTGCTCCAGACGGGCCTGGGCAGTGCTGGGATCGACGATGCTGGCGCCGGCGTCGATGAAGCTGTCCAGCTTCTCGCCCTGGAGGGCGCGGACCACGGCGTCAACAGAGTTGTAGCCCATGGAGTAGCCCTCCTGGCAGACGGACATGGTCTCCTCGCCGGCCAGGATGGAGTTGCAGGCGGACTGGATGCCGTCGAAGCCCAGGAACACGGTGTCCTTGTAGGCGTCGTTGCCGGCAGCGGCGCGGGCAGCGGCCATGGCCATGTCGTCGTTGTTGGCGCAGATGACGGCGATGCCCTCGGGATGGTTCTGCATGATGGCCTCCATGCACGTCACGGCCTGGTCGGCCACGGCGTTGGCGTACTGCACCTCGTCATAGAGGAAGGTGCCGCCGGCGGCCTCGATACCGGCAGCGTAGCCGGCCATACGGGCCTCGTTGGTGGAGTCGCCCTGCACGCCGGCGATCTCGATGCACTTGATCTCGGTCCAGCCGCGCTCCTTGGCAAGAGCCGCAGCGGCCTCGCCGCCCAGCTTGCCGGCGGCCTCGTTGCCGGTGCCGACGAAGGAGAGGACCTCGGGGGCGTCAATGTTGGTGTCCACGGCCACGATGGGCTTGGACTGACCGGAGATCATGTTGGCGACCATGTCGGCCTGCAGGGGGGCGATGACGTAACCGTCGATGTCGCCGTTGTTCATGTCGGTCTCGATCATGTTCTGCTGCTCGTCATAAGCGGTCTCGGAGGTAGCGCCCTTGACCTCGACGTGCACATTGGGATGATCCTTCTCATAGGCGTTGGCACCTGCCACCACGTAGCCCCAGTACTCGGAGGAAGTGGTCTTGAGGATGACGGAGATGTTATACTCCTGCTCACCGCTCTGCTCAGAGCCGCCGGACTGGGCGGGCTGAGTGGTCTGGGAGGTCTGGCCGCCGCTGGACTGGCTGTTGTTCCCGCCGCAGGCTGCCAGGCTCAGTGCCATCGCCAGGGCGAGAACGATTGCAAGGTACTTCTTCATTCTTCTTTTCTCCTTTTCGGAAATTTGTTTTGGCAGAAAGCCGCCCTTGGGCAGAGCCGGGCTGTCCCCTACCAAATAACTGGATTTTAACAGATGTCCAGTTTTCCGTCAATGCCGCCGCGGAAAAATCATCCATTCCACGAAATCGTCCCCCGCGCCATTGTGCATTTTTACTAATTTTGCCCGAAATATTTTTCCTTGTTTAACGGCAAAAATAGAATAATATTTCAAGCCCTTTTACAAATCCTCCCAGTCCGCCGCTGCGCGAAAAAGCAGGGCTGTCCGCCAGTGGCGGACAGCCCCAAGATACCGCGTCGCTTCGCGCAGGAGTCGGACATGGACGGCGCCACCTCCGCCGAAGGAGGGACGGCGCCGAAAACCACCCTCCGGCCGGAACCGTTTACAGGGCGCAGCGGACCAGGACCGCGTCGTGATCGGAGATCTCCTCCGCCCCCGGCGTCCCCTCGGACGCGGCGGCGTCGCCGGCAAGGAAGGCCTCCACCCGCTCCGTGTCGCCGCAGCGCAGGCCCCGCTGCAAAAACCAGTCCAGCTTCATGTGCAGCACAGTCCCGTCCCGCCCCGGGCGGCGGCGGGTGGGGATGCCGGGGCCGACGCTGCAATCCCGCCAGCTCCAGCCCCGCTCCCGGGCTGCGGCGAACAGGGGTTCCAGCTCCTCCACCTGGTCGATGCGGCGCAGCTGCTCCTCCGGCTCCCGGGCAAGGCGCAAAAAGGTCTCGTTGTCCCGGCCGTCCAGCGTGTTGGTGTTCAGGTCGCCGCCCACCAGCACCGGCATCCCGGGGTAGCGGCGGTCCAGCTCCTCCAAAAGGCCCACCAGCTGCTCCCGCCGGCCCTGGGGCGTGGTCCGGTTTTCCAGGTGGGTGCAGCACAGCACCACCGAGGTGCCGCCGCAGTCGATGCGGGCGCACAGGGCGTTGCGGTTGCCCATCTCCCAGCCCTTGCTCCGCTGGAGCCGGTCCGTCCCGGCGGGGATGGGGAAGAGCACCGCATCCCGCAGGGGAAAGCGGGAGAGGATGGCGTTCTGCTTCCCCGTGTTGCTGCCGTCCTCCGCGGCCGAAAGGTACTCCATGCCCACCGCCGCGTTCAGCCCCAGGGCCTGCGCTACGGTAAAGGCGGAGCTTCCCTCCTCCTCCGGCGTGCGCCGATAGGTGGCCTCGTTGAGCAGCAGCACGTCCGCCTCCCGCAGCCGGGGCACGGCGCGCAAAAAGCGCAGCAGGGGCTCCACCGGCCGGCCGTAGGCCACGTTCAGCACCGCCGCGGTGAAGGCCGTGCCACGGCCCTCCGTCCCGTTTTTCACGATGGGCGTTCCCCAGCCCGGCAGGAAGCGAAACTCCGGAAACGCCTCGTCGGAGGCGGCCATCTCCCGCCGCAGAGCCTCCAGCTCCTCTCGTTCGTAATATCGCATGGTGATCTGCTCCTTTCTGCTGCGTCCGCTGCGAAACGTGTTTCGCAGCGGACCGTCCTTGCTTTCGTCCTTCGCAAAGGTTTGCGTTACCGCTTTGCTGTGTTCCCACGATACACCACGCCGGGACAAAAAGCAAGGAAAACCTACCGCCCCGCCTCGCCTTCCCGACCCCCGGAAATGGCCGCTCGTTCCGTCATAAAAGTAAAAAAACGGGAAGGGTCTTTGGCGAAATCGGAAAAAATCAGATCAGCCCCTGAAAAACCGTTGATTTTTACGGCAAATGATGGTACTTTATCCATAACGAAATCGATTGCTTTCGTTGGCTTTCGTGCGCCATTCTATGGCTGCGGGGAGGCCGCCGGCTCCGCCGGCAGATCAGGCAGATCATTTATTTTAAGGAGGATGTTTCCTATGTTTGATCCTGCACGCGTATCCCTTGGCATCGCCCCCATCGGCTGGTGCAACGACGACATGCCCGAGCTTGGCGCCGAGAACACGTTCCAGCAGATCGTCAGCGAAATGGCCCTGGCCGGCTTTACCGGCTGCGAGATCGGCAACAAGTACCCCAGCGATCCCGCGGAGCTGAAGAAGGCCCTGGACCTGCGGGGCATGCGCATCGCCAGCCGCTGGTATTCTTCCTTCCTGCTCACCCGCCCCTTTGAGGAGGAGGTCAAGGACTTCACCGCCAATCTGGACTTCCTGGCTGCCGTGGGCGCCAACCGCATCAACGTCAGCGAGCAGAGCTACTCCATCCAGGGCAAGATGGATGTGCCCGTCCTCACCGGCGGCCACAAGCACGTGATGAACGACGCGGAGTGGAAGCTCCTTTGCGAGGGCCTGGACAAGCTGGGCAAGATCGCCGCGGACCGGGGCTTCAAGCTCTGCTTCCACCATCACATGGGCACCGTGGTGCAGACCAGCGAGGAGACCGACCGCATGATGAGCAACACCGATCCCCGGTATGTGTTCCTCTGCTATGATACGGGCCACTTCACCTTCGCCGGCGAGGATCCCCTGGCCATGCTGAAGAAGTACGTGGACCGGGTGGGCCATGTCCACCTGAAGGATATGCGCCTGGACGTGGTGGAGCAGGCCCGGAAGAACAACTGGAGCTTCCTCCAGTCCGTCCGCAACGGTGCCTTCACCGTCCCCGGCGACGGCAATGTGGACTTTGACCCCGTGTTCCAGGTCCTCGCCGACGCCAAGTACGAGGGCTGGCTCCTGGTGGAGGCTGAGCAGGACCCCGCCAAGGCCAATCCCCTGGAGTACGCCATCAAGGGCCGCAAGTATATCCGGGAGCACACGGGCCTGTAATAATACCTGGGGAATGGCTCACGCCGCCGCGGCACCCGGTCCCCGGCCATCATGGCCGCTGACCGCGCCGCTGGTCCCCCTCTCCCGCGCACGGCGCGAAAGCGTCGGAACCATTTGTAATGACAGTTAGGAGATGACTCCCATGACTTATTTTAATAAGAACGGCGAGCTCAAGCGGGGTTACAACGTGTATATCGACGAGTCCACCAACCAGATGGGCACCCAGATGAACGTGGGCCTTCTGGTGATGGAGGACGGCGATACCTACACCTACGAAAGCGCCGACCACGAGGTGGCCATCCTGCTCTTCGAGGGCAAGGTGACCTATCAGTGGGACGACAAGACCGTGGAGGCCGACCGGCCGGACTGCTTCCATCACGAGGCGTACTGCCTGCTGGCAAGCCGGGGCACCAAGATCACCCTCACCGCCCACGCCCACAGCGAGCTCTACGTGCAGGACACCCTCAACGACAACAAGTACGCGTCCGTCATGTACACCCCCGACTCCGTTCAGACCCAGCACGCCGGCTCTCACGGCGAGCTGATGGGCTGCATGGAGCGGGAGATCAAGACCTTCTTCGACTATGACAACGCCCCCTTCTCCAACATGGTGCTGGGCGAGGTCTTGAGCTATCCGGGCAAGTGGTCCTCCTATCCCCCCCACCATCATCCCCAGCCGGAGGTCTATTTCTACCGCTTCGACAAGCCCCAGGGCTTCGGCGCCGGCTTTGCCAACGGCGAGATCTACAAGACCGAGCACAACGGCTGCGCCGTCATCAACTACGGCTTCCACTCCCAGACCACCGCGCCGGGCTACGCCGAGTGCTATGCCTGGGGCATCCGGCACCTGGACGGCGATCCCTGGAAGAAGACCCGGATCGACGACGAGGAGCACGAGTGGCTGTGGAAGGATGACGCCAACGACCACATCTACAAGGGCTGAGGCGCCCTCGCTTCCCCGTTGACCCAGCCGCCGGAGGCGGCGATCCCAGCATTTTGAGGCATCAAAAGTCAACATGACAGGAGGTAATTCCCATGAAAACCGTACGTTTGACCATGGCGCAGGCGCTGGTCCGCTTCCTGGAGAACCAGTACCTGGACGTGGATGGTCAGGTGAACCGCTTCGTGCGGGGCGTGTTCATCATCCCCGGCCACGGCAACGTGGTGGGCCTTGGCCAGGCTCTGAGCCAGGAGGCCAAGCACCTGGAGATCTGGCAGGGCAAAAACGAGCAGGGCATGGCCCAGGCCGCCGTGGCCTTCGCCAAGCAGATGAAGCGCAAGCAGATCTGCGTGGCCACGTCCTCTGTGGGCCCCGGCGCCGCCAACATGGTCACGGCCTGCGGCACCGCCACCGCCAACAACATCCCCCTGCTGGTCCTGCCCGGCGACGTGTACGCCTGCCGCCAGCCCGACCCCGTGCTCCAGCAGGTGGAGCAGACCTACAATCTCTCCATCTCCACCAACGACGCCTTCAAGGCCGTTTGCCGCTATTGGGACCGCATCGTCCGCCCCGAGCAGCTGATGAGCGCCTGCATCTCCGCCTTCCGGGTGCTGACCGACCCCGCCAACACCGGCGCCGTATGTCTGGCCATGCCCCAGGACGTGGAGGGCGAGGCCTATGACTATCCCGAGACCTTCTTCAAAAAGCGGGTGTGGCGGCTGGAGCGCCGTCCGGCCACCGAGGCGGCCCTGGCCGACGCGGCGGAGGCCATCCGCAAGGCCAAGCGCCCCCTGCTGGTATGCGGCGGCGGCGTGCGCTATTCCGAGGCCCATGCCGAGTTCCGTCACTTTGCCGAGACCCTGGGCATCCCCTTCGGCGAGACCCAGGCCGGCAAGAGCGCCATCGAGTGGACCCACCCGCTGAACCTGGGCGGCCTGGGCGTCACCGGCTGCTCCGCTGCCAACGAGATCGCCAAGAAAGCGGACCTGGTCATCGGCGTGGGTACCCGCTACACCGACTTCACCACCTCCTCCAAGTGGCTATTTAAGGACAGCTGCAAGTTCGTCAACATCAACGTCTCTGAGTTCCAGGCCCTGAAGATGGAGGCCATCCCCGTGGTGGCCGACGCCAAGGACGCCCTGCCCCGTCTGGAGGCCTTGCTGGCGGGCTACAAGCCCGTTTACGCCGGCGAGATCGAGGCGGCCCGGGAGAAGTGGGCCAAGGAGCTGGAGCGGCTGGACGGCATCGTCTTCGAGGACAAGAAGTCCTGGAAGCCCATCATCAACGACGCCAACGCCGACTCTGCCAAGCGCTTTGCCAAGGATCTGAACGCCCGCCTGTGCCAGACCACCGTTCTCGGTGCCATCAACGCCATGATGGCCGACGACGACGTGGCCATCGGCTCCGCCGGGTCCCTCCCCGGCGACATGCAGCGGGTGTGGCGTCCCCGGGCGCAGGACACCTACAACATGGAGTACGGCTATTCCACCATGGGCTATGAGGTGGCCGGCGCTCTGGGCGTGAAGCTGGCCATCGGCGACAAGCGGGAGGTCTATTCCTTCTGCGGCGACGGCAGCTTCAACATGCTCCACAGCGAGCTGATCGCCGCCGTGCAGGAGCACAAGAAGATCAACATCTGCCTCTTCGACAACGCCAGCTTCGGCTGCATCAACAACCTCCAGGTGGGCCACGGCAACAAGGTCCTGTGCACCGAGCTGCGCTACCGCAATCAGGACGGCCTCTTCGGCGACTTCATGGACATCGACTACGCCAAGGTGGCGGAGGGCTACGGCTGCAAGAGCTATTCCATCCGCACCATGGAGGAGCTGGTGGCCGCCTTTGAGGACGCCAAGAAGGTCAAGAACGTGCCCGTCCTCTTCGACATCAAGGTGCTGCCCAAGACCATGACCGACGGGTATGGCTCCTGGTGGCGCGTGGGCGACACGGAGGTCTCCGAGCTCCAGTCCAACCTGGACGCCTACGCCGACCATCTGGCCCACGAAAAGGACGCCCGAAAGTATTGATGCCTCCAGGGGGCTCTGTCCCCCTTGGATGGGGGAGCCGCCGTGCCGCCTGCGTCGGCATAACGGTTCCCCCCTCCCCCTCGCACGGCAAGGGAGGCGGCCCGTCCCAATCGGCGCGGCCCCGACATTTTCCCAAAACACTTTCCCCGCGAAAAGCGCGTCATATCCCATCTCATCGTCATCCTATCATTTTATGATAAAAAGGAAGGTATCTCATCATGGACAAGGTTTTGAAAATCGGCATCATCGGCTGCGGCGCCATCGGCAAGGATCACTGCCGCCGCATCATTGAGACCGTTCCCGGCGCCACCGTGGTGGCCGTCAGCGACTACGTGGCCGCCGCTGCCGACGACACCGCCGCCAAGTACGGCATCAAGTCCTACGGCAACGACTGCGACGGCATGATCAAGGACCCCGAGGTGGAGGCCGTGGTCATCACCTCCATCGATCCCACCCATCACGACTACGTGATGAAGACCCTGGCGGAGGAGAAGTGGTGCTTCTGCGAAAAGCCCCTCTCCCAGAACGCCAAGGACTGCGAGGAGATCATCGCCCGGGAGCAGGAGATCGGAAAGCGGCTGGTGCAGGTGGGCTTCATGCGCCACTATGACCGGGGCTACGCGGAGATGAAGCGCATCATCGACTCCGGCGAGATCGGCAAGCCCCTGGTCATCAAGGCCTGCCACCGGAACGTGGCCCAGGGCCCGGGCTTCAAGACCGAGAACGGCGTGACCAACGTGGCCATCCACGAGCTGGACATCTGCCGTTGGCTCCTGGACGACGAGTATGAGGACGTGCAGTGCGTGAAGGTGCGCCAGTCCTCCAACTCCAACAAGGGCTATGACAACCCCCAGGTCATGCTGATGCGCACCAAGAAGGGCTGCTTCATCGACGTGGAGGTCCAGGTGGCCGACGGCTACGGCTATGACATCCAGTGCGAGGTGGTCTGCGAGAACGGCACCGTGAAGCTGCCCGACCCCTACGCCGTTGTCCAGCGCTATCGTCCCGCCGGCTGGGAGAGCGTGAAGCCCGCCGAGACCATGCCCATCATGACCGACTGGAAGGAGCGCTTCATCGAGGCTTACGACATCGAGTTCTGCAAGTGGGTGGAGTCTGTCCACGCCGGTCAGCTCACCGGCCCCTCCGCTTGGGACGGGTATGTGGCCTGCGTGGCCGGCGACGCTCTGAACGCCTCCCGCGGCACCTCTCAGTTCCTGAAGGTGGAGACCATGGAAAAGCCGGAGATGTACAAGTAAGCGTACCGCTTCGGGTAAGTCAAAAAGCATAAAAGTTCCCGGACCCCTGTGGGTCCGGGAGCTTTTTTCGTGCAGGAGATCTGTGCGGACGTTTGCAGGTATGCGGGGCCTCCCCGGAGGCTTTTGCGGGGGCTTTAGAGAATCGCTCCGTGTGGGCCGATGCGGGAGGTTTGCATCGCTTCGGGCCTTGCGGGATCGAACGCCCCGTGTGTTCGGAGATCTTGGGTCGCCCGCAGCCCTTCGCGCATCCGGTCGTCATGGCGCGCTTAGGACCTCCGTGTATCCAAGGGCCGCTCAGCCGCCGCGTTCCTTCCAGCCTGGCCGCAGCGCTTATCAAACGATGTCCGTGCGCCGGCGGTCCCGCCTCACACCTCCCCCAGCGTGACGATCCGGCTCCCCAGGGCCGAAGCGTCGGCGGCGTCGTGGGTCACCAGCAGCACCGTCCGCCCATGGGCATGGTCCCGGAGGGCTGCCAGGCACTGCCGGCGGCTCTCGCTGTCCAGCCCCGTGAAGGGCTCATCCAGCGCCAGCGCGTCGGAAGGGGCCAGCAGGGCCCGGGCCAGGGCCAGCCGCCGCCTCATGCCGCCGGAAAAATCCCGGGCCGCCTTTTTCCCGGTGTCCGCCAGGCCCAGCTCCGCCAAGAGCGCCCGAGCCTGTCCATCGTCATAGCCCCGGCCCAGGACGAAGCGGAGATTCCCCGCGGCGTCCAGTCCCTCCAGCAGCCGATCCTCCTGAAAGACAGCGCCGAAGCGGCAGTCCGCCGCGACGGTGCCCCGGTCCGCCGTCTCCAGGCCCATCAGGACGCGAAGGAGGGTGGTCTTCCCGACGCCGGAGGGCCCCATGAGGCAGAGGGTCTCCCCTGCCTCCACCCGGAAGGACACGTCCCGCAGCACGGTCTTCTCCCCGTAGGTCTTCCACAGGTGATCCGCTGTGATGACGCTCATGCTCCACCCGCCTTTCCCGCCAGGGCGTCCAGCCCCCGGAGGAACAGCCGCTCAAAGACCGCCGACACCGCCACGATCGCCGCCGTCCAGGCGAAGAGGTCCTCCGTCATGAAGTACACCTTGGCCATGTACACCCGCTCCCCCATGGTCCCGGCGGGCAGGCCGATGACCTCCGCCGCGGCGCCCGCCTTCCAGCAAAGGCCCAGGGCCAGGGACACCGCCGCCCGGAAGTAGGGCAGCACCTGGGGCACGTAGATCTGCCGCACCTGCCGCCTCAGAGGCACCCGAAACACCCGGGCCATCTCCAAAAGGGACCTGTCCGTCCGGCCGATGCCCTCCAGCACGTTGAGGTACACCGGGGGCAGCACGATCAAAAAGGCGATGAACACCGACAAGCTCCGGGCGTTCAGCCACACCAGCGCCAAAATGATGAAGGATACCACCGGCACGGCCTTGATGACCGCCACCGGGGGGGCCAGCAGCTCCCGCACCCAGCGAAACCGGCTGGCCGGGACCGCCAGCAGCACCCCGGCGCAGCAGGCCAGGAGGAAGCCCCCCAGAATGTGCCCGGCGGAGCGGGCCACCGTCTGCCAGAAGGCAATGGTGAGCGCCAGCTCCCCCAGCCGCCGCAGCGCCGCCAGCGGCGAGGGCAGCAGCAGTGGCTGGCTCAGGGCCATGCTGGCCCCCTGCCAGATCAGCAGCCACACCGCCGCCGCCCAGAAGCGCACGACGCGCTTACGCGCCATAGTAGAAGTCGCTGCCCGGCACCGCGCCGCCTACGGACTCCGGCGCGGCGTCAAAGAGTACCTGCAAATAGCCGGAGAGCTTTTGCGCCATTTCGTCGCCGGTGATGCACACGATGTTGCAGAAGGGCAGGGCCTTCTCCGCCACCGCCGCGTCCACGATGCCGTACTCCCCGATGAGCGCCGCCGCGTCGGCAGGGTGATCGTTGACCCAGGCGACGGACGCGGCGTAGTCCGCCAGGAACCGGGACACAGCCTCCGGATGGGCCTCCACGAAATCCCGCCGGGCGGCCACCACGCCGGTAAGCAGGGCGGAGCCGTTGCCCAGGGCGTCCCACTCCGCCGTCAGGTCCAGGGCCGTGCGCAGTCCCTCCACCTTGCCCATGGCCACTGTGACGAAGGGCTGGGGCAGCAGGGCGATGGTGGCCGCGCCGGAGGCCAGCGCCGCAACGCACTCGCTGTGCTCGCTCTTCCACTCGATGGTCAGGTCCTGATCCGGGTCGATGCCGTTTTCCGTCAGAAGATAGCGCAGGGCATACTCCGGGGTGCTTCCCTTGCCGGAGGCCACCACGGTAGTCCCCTTCAGATCCGCCATGGACTGCACCGTTTCGCCCTTTTCCACGATATAAAGGACGCCCAGGGTGTTCACCGCCAACGTCACGATCTGCCCCTCCGTCCTGTTGTACAGCACGGAGGCCAGGTTCGCCGGCACGCAGGCCACGTCCAGATCCCCCTTGATGAGCAGGGGCGTCACCTCGTCCGGCGCCGCCGCCAGAGAGAAGGCATAGGCTCCCTCCGCCTCGGAGGCCTCGCCGGTGAAGCCCGCGTCCGCCATCAGCTTCACAAGGCCCATGGCGGTGGGGCCCTTCAGCGCCGCCGCCCGGAGCGTCACGGTCTCCTCGTCCGGCGCCGCCGGCTCAGTCTGGGCCTGCGGCTGGGCCGGCTCCGGCGTCTGGGCGGTCTATGCAGGGGTCTCCACCGGGGTCTCCGGCGCGGCAGTCTTTCCGCCGCAGGCGGCCAGGGATACGCACAGCGCCAGGGCCAGCGCCAGGGCGCTCAGTTTTTTTCTCCAATTCATGTCAGGTCTTCCTTTCTTTTGATGGGCTCTTCCGTAGCCCTTGCGTCTTTTCGCGGCCTCGGGCCGTCAGGTCAGGGCGTCCTCCGGCGCGTACACAGTCTTGGCCGTGACGCCGGGGAGCCGCCCCAGCTTGCCGGACAGGGCCGAGATCACGTCCGCCGGGGCGTCTATGGACACGCTGATGATGTTCACGCCCCGCGCCCGGTAGGGTACCCCCATCCGGCCGATGATGTATGCCCCGTACTGGTGCAGCAGGTCGTTCAGCGCCGACACAAAGGACCCCTCCCGGACGATGATGGCCAGAATGGCCACCCGTGTCTCCATGGTATTTCTCTCCTCTCGCAAAAAAATCCATCCCCTCCGCCGCCCGGCGAAGGAGATGGCACATACGCTTTCAGGGCACAGGAGGACCCTGCGCCGCGCTTTCCCCATCTCACGGCTCGGAGCGCATCCTCACCGCCAGAACAGCGAATCGGTCATTCGGTCCGCCGGTCAGAACCACTTCCCGGGGACGAGGCGAGCATATCACAAAAAGCGGCCCGGGTCAAGGAAAATCCCCCCAGCGGCCGCAGCGGCGGACAGATCGAGAGCACAAAACCGCGGACCGGGGAGCTCCCTGTCCGCGGTTTTGTGTGGTTCAAGTACCGCTTGCGCCGTTCAAAATCGCCGCTACGGCGGAGAGGGCCTCCTCCTCCGGCACAGCGGGGTCGAAGGAGAGGGAGAAGCCGTACCCTCCGTCCTCCCAGACGGCCAGGGCCACGGTGCCGTCCGCCCCCTTACAAGTGACGGCCGTATTGCCCACCGTCAGTTGGCGGACGTCGGGATAGGCGCTGTAGTTGCCAGAGGGGTCCGGATCCACCCCCTTACGCAGCACGGCGGTGTGGCTCTCATCCCGGAAGGTGACCTCCGCCACCTCCCCGAAGACGCTGACATAGTCCGTCTCCTCGGCGGAAAAGGGCAGCGCCTCCACCTCCGGCACGGCGAAACCCACCGCCTGCTCCAGCGCGGAGCGGGAGGGCAGGGCCTCCATCGCCGCCGCGGCAGAAAGATCAGCCTCCATCGTCTGCCCCGCAAGAAGGCGGGGCGCCGCCACCGCCGCCGCGGCCATCACGGCAAAGCACGCTGCCAGAACGGCATAGCGCCGGACCCGCCGGGGAAAGACCACCCGCCGGACCGGGCGGGCCGCCTCCTCCCGTGCGGCAGCCAGGATGCGGGCTCGATCCTCGCCGCTGAGGCGGACACGGTCCATGACCTGTCGATAGGAGTCAGCCAAAGTCGTACGCCTCCTTCAAAATGGTCCGCAGCTGCGCCCGGCCCCGGGTGAGGCAGGAGCGCACGGTGGATTCGTTTTTCCCCAGGATCTTTGCGATCTGCGCGGTGGGATACCCCTCGTAGTAAAAGAGGTGGATCACCTCCCGGTAAGCGGTGGGCAGGGAACGCACCGCCTCCCACACGAAGCGCAGGTCCTCCCGCTCCTCCGCAGCCAGCTCCTCGTTCAGTTCATCGGCCATGCGGATGCGGTCGGACCGCAGGCGGTTTTTAGCCAGATTCCCCGCCACCCGCAAAAGCCACGCCTTTTCGTGGTCCGGCCCCTGGAGCTCCGGGTCCGTTTTCAGCAGCTGCACCAGCGTGTCCTGCACCACCTCCTCCGCGTCCTCCCGGTTGTGGAGGTAGGAGTAGGCCAGGCGCAGCACCGCGTCGCCATACTGTGTCAAAAGCCGCTCTGCCCGGGCGGACGCATCCTCCCGTTCCATCGCGCCGTCAGACGCGGCGGGCAGTACCCGGGCCAGCAGCGCGTACAGCGCGGTGCCAAGGCCCCAGCGGCCGGATAAAACCGATTCCAAAGCGGTGTTCCCCTTTCCGGGCCCGCCGCTTCGGCGCGCCCTGTCCTCAGCTGACGGAGGACACCAGCACGTTCATGGTATCGCTGTTCACCCCCGCCGAGGTATAGACAGAGTAAGTATACCCGTCATTTTCCCAAATGGCAAGGAAAAAGGTCTCGTTCTCCCCCTTCATGGTGACGCTCGATCCGTCCACCTCAGTGGTGACCACGGTGGGATAGTCGTTATAATCGCCGCTGATGTCGCCGGTGCCCTCTGCCTTGCGGAAGCGCAGCTCATCCTCGCCGGAGGTATACAGCAGCTCGATGAGCTTTCCGTCCTTGTTGACCCGATACACGGCGTCGCCGCCGGAGAGCTCGGGAGTGCGCAGGTCAAAGCCCACCAGGGTCTCCGCCTCCTCCTTGCTGGCAAGCTCCGTGAAGGGGTTGGGGATCTGGGTGTTGTCAGTCCCGGCGGTGGGAGTGTCGGTGGTCTCCTGAGCGGGGGTGTCGGTCTGGGCCGGAAGGTCCTTGCCGCCGCAGGCGGCGAGGGACAGGGCAAAAGCCGCAGTAAGCAGTAAGATCAGCATTTTTTTCATAGTTGTGTTCCTCTTTTCAAAAAAGTCTTCGCAGGGCGGCCTCATCGGCCGCTCTACTCTGTATACACCTCAGAGCCGCAAAATGCTGCACGGCGGCGAAAAATTTTTCGACGGCGGGAGCGGCAAGCATCTCGAACCCGCATATCGGGCCAGTTCCGCCGAGGGATGGCATCAGGCCCCCGCTCAGATGAGCGGGGGCCCGGTTTGTCGAGAATACTCGTGTAAAGGGATGTCGGCGGCGCTTTTGCGTCTCGCCCCGCATTTTGACCTCGCCGGATAGCGGCGCTTTTTTCAGCAGCGGTCGAAGGTGCGGGTCAGGGCGCGGATGTCCGCGGCCAGGGCCTCGGTGAGCTGGCCTGCGCACAGGTGCCAGCGCCAGTTGCCCTCCGCCACGCCGGGCACATTGATGCGCGCCTCGCTGCCAAAGCCCAGATAGTCCTGGAGCTGGGCGATGAACAGCTCCGCCACGCTCCCCTGGCCCAGCCGCAGCAGGGCCGACACCACCGCCTCTTCCCCGGCAGCGCCCAGATACCGCTCCGCGAAGGCCCGCTCCTCCTTGCCCGCATGGGCGTACCAGCCGGCGGCGGTATCGTTGTCGTGGGTGCCGGTGTAGCAGATGCAGTGGGGGGCGTAATGGTGGGGCAGGTAGGCGTTGTCCGGGCCGGAGAAAGCAAACTCCAGCACCTTCATCCCCGGAAGGCCGGAGGCGTTGCGCAGGTCATGGACGGCGTCGGTCAAGATGCCCAGATCCTCCGCGATATAGGTGATCTGGGGAAACCACCCGGTCAGCACCCGCAGAAGGTCCATGCCCGGTCCCTTCTCCCAGACGCCCGTCTTGGCGGTCTCGGAGGAGGCAGGAATGGCCCAATAGCTCTCCAGTCCCCGGAAATGGTCGATGCGGATGGCGTCGAACAGGTGAGCGGCCCCCTCCACCCGGCGGATCCACCAGCCGAAACCGTCCCGCCGCTGGGCCTCCCAGTCGTAGAGGGGGTTGCCCCAGAGCTGGCCGTCCTCGGAAAAGTAATCCGGCGGGACCCCCGCCACCTTGGCGGGCCGCCCCTCCCCGTCCAGCAGGAACTGCCCCCGCTCGCTCCACACGTCGGCGGAGTCCAGGGAGACGTAGATGGGCAGATCGCCGATGATGCGAATGCCCAGTTGGTTTACATAATTTTTCAGCTCCGCCCACTGGGTAAAGAACCAGTACTGGAGGCAGGTGTGGTAGGCCACCTCCCCGGCAAGCTCCGCCCCCCAGCGCTCCACCGCCGCCGCCTCGTGGCGGCGCAGGGCCTCGTCCGGCCACTCCCACCAGGCGCTGCCGCCGAAGCGGCTCTTCAGCGCCTGATAGAGGGCGTACTCCCGCAGCCAGGGCGTCCCCTCCCGGAAGGAGCGGGCGGCGGCCGCCATCTCCGGCGGGATGCGGAAAAAGGCCCGGCGCAGCAGCGTCTTTCGGGAGGCGTAGAGCGCGGCATAGTCGATGGGGCCCTCCGGCACCCGGGCGGAGGCCAACTCCTCCGCCGTCAGAAGCCCCCGCTCCGCCAGGTCCGGAAGGTCGATGAGCAGCGGGTTCCCCGCAAAGGTGGAGACGCTGGTGTAGGGGGAGTCCCCCGCGCCGGTGGGTCCCACCGGCAGGATCTGCCACCAGGACTGGCCGGCGGCGTGGAGAAAGTCCGCAAAGGCCCGGGCCTCCCGGCCCACGGAGCCGATGCCGTAAGGCGACGGCAGGGAGAAGACCGGAAGCAGAATCCCGGCAGAACGGCGCATAGTAATCGCTCCTTTTTCATACTTCCCGCCCGAAAAACCGCGCCGGGCGGGCGGCGCAAAGGTATTGTATGGGGTTTTGGCCCCGCTGTCAAGGGAAAAGCCGGGGCCGGGACCCGGACGGCATTGGGCCGGAAAAGACGTTCGGGTGGACCAGGACCGGAGCCGGGGCGGAAGAGACGCCCGGGCGGACAAGGACCGGGGCCGGGGCGGAAGAGACGCTCGGGCGGAACAAACGCCAGACCCCGGCGGCGGGATGGAAA
>JAFUGI010000040.1 GCA_017469475.1 Oscillibacter sp.
CGATAATTCCGACAGCTTTTCCTATAATCTCTCTCAGCTCGTCGGCGAGCTGGAGCCGGACATCCGGGTGATCCGCAACGACGAGCTGACGGTGGAGGAGATCCGCGCCCTGCACCCGGCGCGCATCCTCCTCTCCCCCGGCCCGGGCCGGCCGGAGGGGGCGGGCGTGACCATGGAGGCGGCCCGCCTGCTGGGGCCGGAGATTCCCACCCTGGGGGTCTGCCTGGGGCACCAGGCCATCTGCGCCGCCTTCGGCGCCTCCGTCACCTACGCCAAGCGCCTCATGCACGGAAAGCAGTCCACCGTCCGCTTTGAGCGGGACTGTCCCCTCTTTCGCGCCTGTCCGGAGACGGCCCCGGTGGCCCGCTACCACTCCCTGGCGGTGGACGGCGCCACCCTGCCGGAGTGCCTGCGCGTCACCGCCCGCACGGAGGACGGCGAGGTCATGGCGGTCCAGCACCGGGACTATCCCATTTACGGCGTCCAGTTCCACCCCGAGTCCATCCTGACGCCGGACGGCCGGACCATGCTGAAGAATTTCATCGCCGCTGGCGTCTGAGGCGCCGGGCCCGTTTCCATCCAAATCGATAAAGGAGTTGTGTTCCATGATAAAGGAAGCCATCGTCAAGATCGTCAGCAAGCAGGACCTGAGCTATGAGGAGGCCTACGCCGTCATGAACGAGATCATGAGCGGCGAGACTACTGCCACCCAGAACGCCGCCTTCCTGGCGGCCCTGTCCACCAAGAGCGCCAAGGCTGAGACCACGGAGGAGATCGCCGGCTGCGCCGCCGCCATGCGGGACCACGCCGTCCGGGTGGACACCGGCATGGATGTGTTCGAGATCGTGGGCACCGGCGGAGACAATGCCCACAGCTTCAACATCTCCACCACCTCCGCCCTGGTGGCCGCCGCCGGCGGCATGAAGGTCGCCAAGCACGGCAACCGGGCCGCCTCCTCCCAGTGCGGCACGGCGGACTGCCTGGAGGCCCTGGGCGTCAACATCCAGCAGGAGCCGGAAACCTGCGTGGAATTGCTGCGGGAGGCGGGCATGTGCTTCTTCTTCGCCCAGAAGTACCACACCTCCATGAAGTACGTGGGTGCCATCCGCAAGGAGCTGGGCGTGCGCACCGTGTTCAACATCCTGGGGCCCCTGACCAACCCCGGCAGCCCCAAGATGCAGCTTCTGGGCGTGTATGACGAGTATCTGGTGGAGCCCCTGGCCCAGGTGCTCATTGACCTGGGCGTGGAGCGGGGCATGGTGGTCTACGGCCAGGACAAGCTGGACGAGATCTCCCTGAGCGCCCCCACCACCGTTTGCGAGTTCAAGGACGGGTGGTTCAAGTCCTACGTCATCCGGCCGGAGGACTTCGGCATGGTGCGCTGCGCCAAGGCGGACCTGGTGGGCGGCACTCCGGCGGAAAACGCCGCCATTACCCGCGCCATCCTCTCCGGCGCGGAGCGGGGGCCCAAGCGGGACGCCGTGCTGCTCAACGCCGGCGCGTC
Source organism: Oscillibacter sp. (assembly GCA_017469475.1). Classification (GTDB taxonomy): domain Bacteria; phylum Bacillota; class Clostridia; order Oscillospirales; family Oscillospiraceae; genus Oscillibacter. The sequence goes on from JAFUGI010000040.1 coordinate 1,505, forward strand.
GCTGTACATCGGCGGCAAGGCCGCCTCCATGCAGAAGGGCATCGCCCTGGCGGCGGAGCTCATCGACTCCGGCGCGGCGGAGAAAACGCTGGAGCGGCTCATCGAGGTCAGCAACCGGGCATGAACATTTTAGACCAGCTGGCCGCCCACGCCCGGCAGCGGGTGGCGGCGGACGCGGAGGAGACCTCTCTGGATGTTTTGCGGGAGCTTTCCCTGCAGGGCGGATACGGAAACGGGCGGGCCTTTACGGATGCCCTGCAAAGGCCCGGTCTCTCCTTCATCTGCGAGGTGAAGCGGGCCTCCCCCTCCAAGGGGCTCATCGCCAGGCACTTTCCCTACGTGGACATTGCGAAGGACTACGAGGCCGCCGGCGCGGAGGCCATCTCCTGCCTGACGGAGCCCAAGTGGTTCCTGGGCTCGGACCAGATCTTCCGGGAGATCCGCGCCGCCGTGGAAACTCCCATGCTGCGCAAGGACTTCACCGTGGACCCCTACCAGATCTACCAGGCCAAGGTCCTGGGGGCCAACGCCGTGCTGCTGATCTGCGCCCTCTTGGATACGGACACCATCGCCCGGTATCTGGGTCTTTGCGATGACCTGGGCCTCGCCGCTCTGGTGGAGGCCCACGACGAGGAGGAGATCGCCTCCGCCATCTCCGCCGGGGCGAAGGTCATCGGCGTGAACAACCGGAACCTGAAGGATTTCTCCGTGGACTTTTCCAACGCCGCCCGGCTGCGGGAACGCATCCCACCGGAGTGTCTGTACGTGGCGGAGAGCGGTGTCTCCCGACCGGAGGACGCGGCGGCGCTGCGCCGCGCCGGGGCGGACGCGGTGCTCATGGGTGAGGTGCTGATGCGCACCGGAGACAAGGGCGCCCTGCTCGCCCGGATGCGGGAGGCGGCCTCATGACGCGCATCAAGATCTGCGGTCTCTCCCGGCCGGAGGATGTGGACGCCGTCAACCGCGCCCGGCCCGACTTCTGCGGCTTCGTGGTGAACTTCCCCGCCTCCCGCCGCAGCGTGACGGAGGAGACCCTGCGCGCCCTGCGAGGCCGCCTCTGCGACGCCGTGACGCCGGTGGGCGTCTTTGTGGACCAGCCGGCGGAGGCGGTGGCGCGCTTACAGAATGAGGGCGCCGTCGCCGTCGCCCAGCTCCACGGCGGGGAGGACGAGGCGTATCTCGCCTGCCTGCGCCGTCTCACCGGGGGAAAGCCCGTCTGGAAGGCTTTCCGGGTGCGAAGCGAAGCGGACCTGGCCGCCGCCCGGGCCTCCTCGGCAGACCTTGTGCTGCTGGACAACGGCCAGGGCACCGGGCAGATGTTCGACTGGTCCCTTCTTGCGCATTGGGACCGGCCCTTTTTCCTGGCCGGCGGGCTGACGCCCCAGACCCTGCCCGCCGCCATCCGGACCCTGCGCCCCTGGGGGGTGGACCTCTCCAGCGGCGTGGAGACGGCGGGATACAAGGACCCGCAAAAAATACAGGCGGCGGTGGCCGCCGCCCGAGAGGAGTGATCCCCATGTCAAGAGGAAGATTCGGCATCCACGGCGGGCAGTACATCCCCGAGACGCTGATGAACGCCGTCATCGAGCTGGAGGATGCCTATACCCATTATAAAGACGACCCCGCCTTTTGCGGGGAGCTTGCGGAGCTGTTCAACGAATACGCCGGCCGGCCCTCCCGGCTGTACTGCGCGGAGAAGATGAGCCGGGACCTGGGGGGCGCCAGGATCTATCTCAAGCGGGAGGATCTCAACCATACCGGCGCCCACAAGATCAACAACGTCCTGGGCCAGGCGCTGCTGGCCAAAAAAATGGGCAAGACCCGCCTCATCGCCGAGACCGGCGCCGGCCAGCACGGCGTGGCCACCGCCACCGCCGCGGCATTGATGGGCATGGAGTGCGTGGTGTTCATGGGGGAGGAGGATACCCGGCGCCAGGCGCTGAACGTGTACAAAATGCGGCTTCTGGGGGCAGAGGTCGTCCCCGTCACCACCGGCACCGCCACGCTGAAGGACGCCGTGTCCCAAGCCATGCGGGAGTGGACCAGCCGCATCGCGGACACCCATTACTGCCTGGGCTCCGTCATGGGGCCCCACCCCTTCCCCACCATCGTGCGGGATTTCCAGGCGGTCATCTCCCGGGAGATCAAGGCTCAGCTTCTGGAAAAGGAGGGGCGCCTGCCCGACGCGGTGATCGCGTGCGTGGGCGGCGGGTCCAACGCCATCGGCAGCTTCTACCACTTCATCGAAGATAAAGATGTGCGGCTCATCGGCTGCGAGGCCGCCGGTCGGGGGGTGGATACCTTTGAGACCGCCGCCACCATCGCCACCGGGCGCCTTGGCATCTTCCACGGCATGAAGTCCTACTTCTGCCAGGACGCCTACGGCCAGATCGCCCCGGTGTACTCCATCTCCGCCGGGCTGGACTACCCCGGCGTGGGCCCGGAGCACGCCTGGCTCCACGATACCGGCCGGGCGGAGTATGTCCCCGTCACCGACGACGAGGCGGTAGACGCCTTTGAGTACCTCAGTCGCACGGAGGGCATCATCCCCGCCATCGAGTCGGCCCACGCCGTGGCTTACGCCCGGAAGCTGGCGCCGGAGATGGGGCGGGATCAAATCATCGTCATC
>JAFUGI010000041.1 GCA_017469475.1 Oscillibacter sp.
ACGGAGAAAAACCTGGAATTCGTTGGCTGACAAACGACGCGCCAGCGCCCCGGCAGCAATTGCTTCCGGGGCGCTTTTTCATAGGCAGCGTATCCCTCACGGGGCGAGCTTTTCCGCCGCCGCGGCCATCTGCTCCGCCGTGGGCTCCCAGCTCGCTCCCAGGAGGACCAGCCGGCGGCCGTAGGCCAGGAACCAAAGCCGGCGGGGCGTGCCGTCCCAGGCGGAGAGCCGCAACGCTTCGTCGGCGCCCCAGGGGGCGGCGTCCACCGCCTGCCAGCGGTCCCGCCGCTCCTCGGGCAGCAGGGTGCGGGCGTCGTGGGTCGCGTCAAAAAGCGCCCGCTGGCGGACGAAGCCATAGAGGAAGGGCGATCGCACGTCATAGACGGTGTAGCCAAGGCTGGGTCCCTCCGGGCCATCCAGTCGGGGATTTTGGGTGTACTCCGCCTTGGCCAGCAGGGGAGAGGCGGAGAGCAGGCGGCGGGTGGAATAGAAGTCGTCGTCCCCTTGGCCCAGGTCCTCCACCGTCAGGGGCAGGGGGTCGTGGTAGGCGGTGTAGATGCGGCCCTGATATTCGTAGGGCTCGGCGCTGCTTCGGAGCAGGGGCACCACCCGGGGGACCAAAAGGGCGAGCAGGACCGTGAAGACCACCGCCAGGACCACCGTGGAGAGAAAGTAGAGGGGCCGGATGGCGTCCGCCGACCGCTCACGCCGCTTCAGGGAGGTCAGCACCAGCCGGGGAGCCAGCAGCGCCGTGGCACCGCAGGCGAGCCCCACCACCAAACTATCGCCGCGTCGCTGGGAGAGGAGGGAGGCGGCCCACAGCAGCATGCCCAGCCCCACCAGCACCAAAAGGGCCCGCTGGAGCCAGGGGTGGCTGCGGGTGGGCAGGAACTCGCCCCGCTCCGCCGCCTTCAGCGCCCGGCGGCGCCAGCGGAAATACCCACCGATGTCCGCGGCGCAGAGGAGGATCAGCAGCAGCCAGATCAACGGGCCCAGCCAGTCGGAGATGCTGGAGAGCGCGTCCAGGGGGTTGGCACGGAAGCGGCGCAACAGCAGCAAGACCTGCGCCGCCGCCAGGGCGCAGAGAAGGAAGCTCCCGGGCAGGAAGTTTTTTCCCATGGCCCGGTGGATGGTCTCCACCTGAGCGGCGGCGTCCGTCTCCATGGGGACGGCGGCGGGGTCCTCGTGGTAAAAGACCCGCATCTGGGCCTGGGCGGCCGCCGGACACCACCCGGCGGCGGCACAGTATTCCTGAAACGCCCGGGCCTCCTCCGTGGGCTCGTCCGGGTCAAAGGCGGAGCCGTCCGGCGCGTAGACCACGGCGAAGCGGAGGCGGCGCGGCTCCGTCCGCCGGTAGCGCCAGCCCCACAGGTCCATTTTTTCCAGCAGCCACCCCCTGGCCGCCATGGCCGTCAGGTGCGCTTCAATGCCGGTGTGGTCATAAAAGGAGTACAGGGAGAACTCTCGCTTGGTGGTTTTCATGGTGCCGCACCTCCCATCTGCGCCTCATAATCCGCCGCCACGGTCCGCAGCCGCCGGTACTCCTCCGCCAGGGCAGCCTCTCCGGCGGGGGTCAGGATATAGCTGCGCCTGCGCCTCTCCGTCCGAGTCTCCCGGATCATGCCGGCGGAGAGAAAGCTCTCCAGCAGGTGATACAGCGTCCCCGGACCGATCGCCACCCGTCCCCGGGTCATTTGGGCCACGCGCTCCATGATGTCCGTGCCGCAGCACTCCTGCCGGAGGCTGAGCAGGATGTAAAACATCTGCTCCGTCAGCGTTTGGAACCGTTCCCGGGCCATGACGCCGCCCCCTTTATATCGAATATCGTTATTATGGTCACATCATAACATCGAATATCGATATTGTCAAGCGCCAATTGACATCCGGCGGCCTTCGAACCTGCGCCGCCGGGGAGAGCCGGCGGCCGGGCGGACTGCCACAGAAAGGAGGCACCCCTGTGAAGCCGGCGCCCGGCGCGAAAAAACAGGGGGTCCTGTGGCGGCAAGCCGCAGGACCTGCCTCCGCCGGACGCCCCCGGCAATGTTTCTTCACAATTTGTTCATGCATGGAAGAGCGGATCTCGCTATGCTGGGAAGGACACGGCGGGAGGGCCGCCTCCCGGGGCGGAAAAGACCCACCGGAAACGGCCCTGGCAGAAGGCCGCCCGGTGGAAAATCCTCCCGGACGAGCGCAGCGCACCTTCCAGGGACAGGGGACCGCTCACCGAACGGCGACGAGAAAGCACCGGTTGAAGCGGAAAATCACCTCTCCGCCCGCAGTGAGAGGATAGTCCCCGGGCCCGGTCCAGGAGCTCTTCTTCAAATGCCGCCTGCTGCTCCGGGGACAGGCAGGAGAGGTAAAGGCGCAGTCGGGACCCCTTCACCCATTCGATCAGCGCCGGATGGCTGGGCAGGCGGTGGTAGTATTTCGTCTCCCAGAGCTGAACGTCCCGGCAGCAGGGGAGGAGCAGATTGCAGTACGCCCTGGGGGCCAGGGTGCCGTTGTAGGCCAGGTGATGGTGCTGAAAGCCCCATTTGGGGTCCTCCGCCATATGGGAGATGCTTTGAAAGAGGGGATCCTCCTGATTCATGGGGAACTGGGCCGCCAGGACCCCGCCGTCGGTCAGATGCTCCACCAGCTGGGGGAGCAGGGTCTCGTGGTCCGGGACCCAC
>JAFUGI010000042.1 GCA_017469475.1 Oscillibacter sp.
CAGGTCGCTCAGGGACTTGAGGGCCCGGTTGTTGGCGCCGGTGACGGCCCGACCCCGGCGGCCGTTGTCGATCAGGGCGTCCACGGCCTCCTGGAGCATCCGCTTTTCATTGCGCACGATGATGTCCGGCGCGTTGAGCTGGATGAGCCGCTTGAGGCGGTTGTTGCGGTTGATGACCCGGCGGTAGAGGTCGTTCAGGTCCGACGTTGCGAACCGGCCGCCGTCCAGCTGGACCATGGGCCGCAGCTCCGGCGGGATCACCGGCAGGATGTCGATGACCATCCACTCGGGCTTGTTGCCGGAGAGGCGGAAGGCGTCCACCACCTCCAGCCGCTTGACGATGCGGGCCTTCTTCTGGCCGGAGGACTCCTTCAGCTCCGCGTGGAGCTGGGCGGAGAGATTGTCCAGGCCGTGGAACTCCTCCAGCAGGGAGGCGGTCTCCTCCAGGCGGCGCTGCTCGTCGGCGCTGAGGGCCTTACCGCTGCGCGCCTTGGCGGCGAGGGCGTCGTGCTCGGTCATGAGGGCCATTTTGCGGCTGCTCTCCTCCGCGTCCAGGCCCACCACGGCCAGGAGCTTTTTCACCGCCTCGGCGCCCATGCCGGCCTGGAAATCGTCCTCATACTTTTCCCGGTAGTCCCGATACTCCTTCTCAGAGAGGATCTGGTTCTTGGCAAGGGGGGTCTCGCCGGGGTCGGTGACGATATAGTTGGCGAAGTACAGCACCTTCTCCAGGATGCGGGGGCTGATGTCCAGCAGCAGGCCCATCCGGGAGGGGATGCCCTTGAAATACCAGATGTGGCTGACGGGGGTGGCCAGCTCAATGTGGCCCATGCGCTCCCGGCGCACCTTGGCCCGGGTGACCTCCACGCCGCAGCGGTCGCAGATCTTGCCCTTGTAGCGGATCTTCTTGTACTTGCCGCAGTGGCACTCCCAGTCCTTGGTAGGCCCGAAGATGCGCTCGCAGAACAGGCCGTCCCGTTCCGGCTTAAGGGTGCGGTAGTTGATGGTCTCCGGCTTTTTCACCTCGCCGTAGGACCAGGCGAGGATCTGCTCCGGGGAGGCCATACCGATCTTGATCGCGTCAAAGGCGATGTTATTTCCAGTAGTCGTATCCATCATAGTGTGATGATTCCTCCTTCAATGCTCCGAAATGCTCCGCGCTCGCGCATACGGATCACTCCTCGTCGAACTCGATGTCGATGTCCGCCCCGGCATCCTCCGGCGCGTCCTCCACGCCGAAGCCGGACTCCTGGAACTCCGCCTCGTCCGCGTAGCTGCGGCGGCGGTCGTCGTCGGCGTCCATCCGGGCCAGGTTGAAGGTATCCATGGCGTCCTCGTCCTCTTTGAGCTCGATGGCGTTGCCCTCTTGGTCCAGCACCTGGATGTCCAGGCACAGCGACTGGAGCTCCTTGACCAGCACCTTGAAGGACTCGGGCACGCCGGGCTGGGGCACGTTGTGGCCCTTGACGATGGCCTCGTAGGTGCGCACACGGCCCGTCACATCGTCGGATTTGACGGTCAGGATCTCCTGGAGGGTGTAAGCCGCGCCATAAGCCTCCAGCGCCCAGACCTCCATCTCGCCGAAGCGCTGGCCGCCGAACTGGGCCTTGCCGCCCAGCGGCTGCTGGGTCACGAGAGAGTAGGGGCCGGTGGAACGGGCATGGATCTTATCGTCCACCAGATGGTGGAGCTTGAGGAAGTATACATAGCCAACGGTAACTTTGTTGTCAAAGGGCTCGCCGGTGCGGCCGTCGTACAGCACGCTCTTGCCCTCGGGGTCCAATCCGGCCTCCGCCAGCATGGCGGCGATGTCCTCTTCCCGGGCGCCGTCGAAGATGGGGGTGGCCACCTTGCAGCCCAGCTTCTGGGCGGCAGAGCCCAGATGGACCTCCAGCACCTGGCCGATGGTCATACGGGAGGGCACGCCCAGGGGGTTGAGCACGATGTCCAGCGGCGTGCCGTCGGGCAGGAAGGGCATATCCTCCTGGGGCAGGATGCGGGAGACGACGCCCTTGTTTCCGTGGCGGCCGGCCATCTTGTCGCCCACCTGGATCTTGCGGCGCTGGGCGATGTACACCCGCACCACCATGTTCACGCCGGGGCCCAGCTCGTCGCCGTCCTCCCGGGTGAAGACTTTGGTGTCCAGCACGATGCCGCTCTCGCCGTGGGGCACCTTCAAGGAGGTGTCCCGCACCTCCCGGGCCTTCTCTCCGAAGATGGCCCGCAGCAGCCGCTCCTCCGCGGTCAGGTCGGTCTCGCCCTTGGGGGTGACCTTGCCCACCAGGATGTCGCCGGACTTGACCTCGGCGCCCACCCGGATGATGCCCCGCTCGTCCAGATCCTTCAGAGCGTCCTCGCCCACGTTGGGGATGTCCCGGGTGATCTCCTCGGGGCCCAGCTTGGTATCCCGGGAGTCGATCTCAAACTCCTCGATGTGGATGGAGGTATAGAGATCGTCCCGCACCAGACGCTCGTTCAAAAGCACGGCGTCCTCGTAGTTATAGCCCTCCCAGGTCATAAAGCCCACCAGGATGTTTTGGCCCAGGGCGATCTCGCCCTGGTCGGTGGCGGGGCCGTCCGCCAGGACGGTGGGGTCCTGGGGCTGACCGTCGGGGCCGATGCCGTAGCCGTGGACCCGCTCGCCCACCTCCACGATGGGGCGCTGGTTGATGCAGGTGGTGTGGTTGGAGCGCAGGAACTTGATGAGCTTATAGTCCTTGGTCTCGCCGCTGTCGTACTTGACGGTGACATGGCGGGCGTCCACAGAGGTGACCACGCCGTCTCCCTCGGCCAGAACGGCGATCTCGGAGTCGATGCAGATCTTATGCTCCATGCCGGTGCCCACGATGGGGGCGTGGGGCCGCAGCAGAGGCACCGCCTGGCGCTGCATGTTGGCGCCCATCAGGGCGCGGTTGGCGTCGTCGTTGGGGAGGAAGGGGATCATGGCGGTGGCGATGGAAACCATCATGCGGGGGGAAACGTCGATATAATCCACCATCTCCCGGTCCACGGCCACGATCTCGTCCCGGTGGCGGGCGGTGATACGGGAATTGATGAGGCAGCCGTTCTCGTCCACCGGCTCGGCGGCCTGGCCGACGATGTAGTTGTCCTCCTCGTCGGCGGTCATGTAGGTGATGTCCATGGCCACCTTGCCCGTGGCCTTGTCCACGGCCCGGTAGGGGGTCTCGATAAAGCCGTACTCATTGACCCGGGCATAGGTGGCAAGGTAGGAGATCAAACCGATGTTGGGACCTTCCGGGGTCTCGATGGGGCACATGCGGCCATAGTGGCTGTAGTGCACGTCCCGGACCTCCATGTTGGCCCGCTCCCGGGAGAGGCCGCCGGGGCCCAGGGCGGAGAGGCGCCGCTTGTGGGTCAGCTCCGCCAGGGGGTTGGTCTGGTCCATGAACTGGCTCAGGGGGCTGGAGCCGAAAAACTCCTTGATGGCGGCGGTGACGGGGCGGATGTTGATGAGGCTCTGGGGGGTCACGATGTCCAGATCCTGGATGGTCATGCGCTCCCGGATGACCCGCTCCATGCGGGAAAAGCCGATGCGGAACTGGTTTTGCAGCAGCTCGCCCACGCACCGCAGACGCCGGTTGCCCAGGTGGTCGATATCGTCCTTCACGGAGATGCCCCTGGCCAGGCCGTTCATGTAGTTGATGGAGGTGAGGATGTCGTCGATGATGATGTGCTTGGGCACGAGATCATCCTTGTGCAGGCAGATCTGCTCCTTCAGGTCCTCACCGGAGTACTGCCCCAAAAGCTCCTGGAGCACATCGAAGCGGACCCGCTCCTTGATGCCGCAGGCGGCCTGGGGGTCAAAGTCCACATAGCGGCCCATGTCGCACATGCGGTTGGAGAAGACCCGCAGGGGCGTGCCCTCCGCGTCGATGGTGACCTCGCCCACGCCCACAGCGTCCAGAAGGCGGGCGTCCTCCTTGCTGAGAAGGTGCCCCTCCTCGAAGAGGATCTCGCCGGTGGCCGGGTCCGCCACGGGGGCGGTCAGCCGGTGGCCGGTGACGCGCTGCCAGAGAGACAGCTTCTTATTGAATTTATAGCGGCCCACGACGGACAGATCGTAGCGCCGGGCGTCAAAGAAGAGGTTGTTCAAAAGGGTTTCGGCGGCCTCCACCGTGGGCGGCTCGCCGGGGCGGAGCTTGCGGTAGATCTCCAGCATGGCGTCCTCGTAGGTCTTGCAGGGGTCCTTTTCCAGAGTCGCCACGATGCGGGGATCGTCCCCGAAGCGGTCCAGGATCTCGGCGTCGGTCTTGAGGCCCAGCGCCCGGATCAGGCAGGTGATGGGGAGCTTGCGGTTCTTGTCGATCCGCACCCAGAAGACCTCGTTGGTGTCGGTCTCATACTCCAGCCAGGCACCCCGGTAGGGGATGACGGTGGCGGTGAGGATGGGAAGATCGGTCTTGAGGTCCAGCTCCTTGCCGTAGTACACGCCGGGGGAGCGGACGATCTGGGAGACCACCACCCGCTCGGCGCCGTTGATGACGAAGGTGCCGGAGTGGGTCATGAGCGGGAAGTCGCCCATGAAGATCTCCTGCTCCTTGATCTCGTCGGTCTCCTTGTTGCGCAGGCGCACCTTCACCTTCAGGGGGGCGGCGTAGGTGGCGTCCCGGGCCTTGCACTCCTCCACGTCGTACTTGGGCTCCTCGTCCATCTTGTAGTCGATGAAGGTCAGCTCCAGATTGCCCTGATAGTCGGTGATCGCGCCAACGTCGGCAAAGACCTCCCGCAGTCCCGTGTCCAAAAATTCCTGGTAGGAGGTCTTCTGGATCTCCAGCAGGTTCGGCATGGGGACGACCTCCTCATACCGGGCAAAGTTTTTACGAAGGGTCTTTCCGTAAAGCTTGTCTTTGGCCATCTTCTCATTCACCTTTCTTCCCTCCCGCCCTGTCCGGCGGGGGGATATTTGGCCGCAGAAAAAAAGGATACGCCAGGATGCGTTGTTAAAAATCCCGTTTCCTGCTCTTGCATCCGCATGGGAAATGTGCTATGCTGAGTCCGTAAGGTAAAGATGGGTCGTTATCCCACTTCACCATATAAGCGATTAATTTTACCATGGCGGAGCACTTCTGTCAAGGGTTTTTTGTGGTTTCTCTGTTGCCGGGCCGTGGCCCGGTTTTTTTTGCGCCCGATGGCGGCGCGGTCCCGCCCGGCGCCGCCCCTCCGCCTCCGGCCGGGGAGGTGAAAAGCCGTCCGTGTTCCCAGGGAACACGGACGGCTTTTTTCAGTGTACCGGCTCTCACTCCAGGTTCAGCCGCCGGCTCAGGAAGTAAATGGTGACGGCGTACAAAACGGCACCCACCGCCGCCAGTCCCCCGATCACTCCCAGCAGGAGGAGATGGGCGCCGCCGCTCTCCATCAGGGAGTAGGCAAGGTCGCCGATCCTGTCCACCAGGGGCGAGAAGAAGAACATGCCGCTCACCAGCTGGCCGATCCACTGGATGGCGAAGAAGGCCGCAACGGACAGCGCCATCTTGTGGCCAGAGGCGCTGTGGCCGATGGCCAGCGCCGCGTAAAAGTGCAGGCAGGTGACAAAGGAGGTCAGCGCCCCGAGGGCCAAAAACTCCACCAGGAAGGCCGTGCTGTGGAAAAAGGCCGGCAGGTCCCGGGTCAGGTAGGCAAAGATCTCCTGGACCCATCCCCACAGCTCCTGCATCGCATGGACGTCGTAGGCGGCCGCGTTGACGGCCAGCAGCACCACCGCGCCCGTTGCGATGAACCACACCAGAGACACCAGCAGCTTGCTCCAGATCTGCTGGTGGATGGAGACCGGCAGCGTCATCATCACATAGCCCTCATCCCGCAGGAGGTTCATGTAGAACCGCCGGATCATCAGGATCACGGTCATGGCGCACACCGCCAGGATGGCCATGGCAAAGGCGATGATGAGGAGGCTTGCCAAAACGTTTATCAGCGGAACGTCCGTGTCCATCAGCCGCCGGATGCTCAGGTTGGCGCCCACGGAGGTCACCAAAACCACAAGGTACAGCGGCAGCATCACCCGGCCGGTGGCCCGGAACTCGTGCTTCATCAGTTTTCTCAGCATCGGAACACCTCCCGGAACAGCTCGTCCACGCTCATGCCCTTGTTCTCCCGGATGTCGTCCACGCCGGAGCGGAGCACCACCTTGCCCCGGTCCAGGAAGATCACCTCGTCCAGCACCTTCTCCACGTCCGCGATCAGGTGGGTGGAGATGACCACCGCCGCCTGGGGGTCGTAGTTTCCGATGATGGTGGAGAGGATGTAGTCCCGGGTGGCGGGGTCCACGCCGCCGATGGGCTCATCCAGAAGATACAGCTGAGCCGCCCGGCTCATCACCACGATGAGCTGCACCTTCTCCCGGGTGCCCTTGCTCATCTGGCGGATGGACTGGCCCGGCGCGATATTCAGATGGGCCAGCATCTCCTCCGCCGCGTCACGGCGGAAGTCCTCGTAAAAATCCTCGTAGAAGTCCAGCAGCTGCCGGGCCGTCATCCACGTGGGGATGGATGTCCGCTCCGGCAGATAGCTGACCACAGCGCGGGTGTCCGGTCCCGGCGTCTCGTTGCAGATCTCGATCTTGCCCGCCGTGGGGGTCAAAAGGCCGTTGGCCAGCTTGATGAGGGTGGTCTTGCCGCTTCCGTTAGGGCCCAGCAGCCCCACGATGCGGCCCGGCTCGATGGAAAAGCTCACATCCTCCAGAGCCGCCGTTTTTCCGTAGCTTTTGGAAAGCCCGTTACATTCCAGGATCGCCATGGGCGTCTCCCTCCTTTCTCGTTGCCTGGGGCAGCAGGGAGAGGATCTCCCCCCGGGAAAAGCCCAGCTGCTCCATGTCCTCCAAAAAGCGGCGCACGTGCTCCGCCGCCAGGCGGCGGCGAAAATCGTCGATCCGCCCTCTGTCCTCCGTGACGAAGCGGCCGGCGGTGCGCTGGCTGTACACCAGTCCGTCCCGCTCCAGCTCCGCCATGGCCCGCTGCATGGTGTTGGGGTTGACCCCCGCCTCCGTGGCCAGCTCCCGCACCGACGGCAGCCGCTCCCCGGGCGGAAACACGCCGGACACGATGCCCCGGCGGATCTGCCCGATGAGCTGGGCGTAGATGGGGGCGTCATTGGAAAAGTACCACTTCATGGCGCGCCTCCTTTTTTGTGTGTATCATTGTACTAAGCAATTAATACAATAACACAATTTTCCCATTTGTCAACCCCACCCACAAAAGTTTTGCCCGAAAAAAGAACACGGCCCCGCCGAAGCGGGACCGTGCCAGGCCCGTATATGAGAGTAGGACGAACGCTTTGTCCGGCGGACGGCAGGGACAAGCGGAAACGCACCGCCGTCCCGGCCCGCCGCAAATGGACACGCCCGCCGCAGCGCCTTTTTTCAAGGCTGCCGCCGGCGGGCCGTCATGTTGTCACAGCCGCCGCCCGAGGGCGCGGCCATCCTGTTCTGTTCCGCCGGGCTTACCGGTACAGCGCCTCGTCGTCGTAATCGTCGTACTCGGACGAAAACTTCTGGCCCAGGCGATTCTTCAAGCCGCAAAAGCCCACGCTCAGATCGTGCCAGCCGCCGATCAGCAGGCAGACAACGGCGGCAAAGGCCAAGCTCGCGCCAATGATCTTCATCACCATGCGTGCAGTTTTGCTCATGGCAGATTCCTCCTATCCTCGGGGTCACCCCAGTTTATGGAGGTATCATACACCATCCTCCGGGATTTTACAACCATTTTTCCCGGAAAATCCAGCTCAGGGTCCAAATTCCACCCCTTCCAGCCCCGTGGTCTCCACCTCCGCCGGGTCACTCTGCCCCTTCACGGCGTAGCGGATGCAGAAGGCGTTTTTCTCCGGGTCGTAGGTCACGGCCACGGAGTTGGCGTTGCGCTGGTCAAAGTCCGGCAGGTCCGCCGTGGTGTGGCGGCCCTGGCGCACCTCGTCCCCCCGGCGCTTGTAGATGAAGGCGCTGTGGTGACCGTCCCCGCCGTAGACCACGTTGCTCACCAGTTCCTTCTCCCCGTCCGCGTCCAGGTCCACCTCGTAATCCTCCGGCTCTCCCCAGCCGAAGCTGACGGCGATCTGCCGGGCCCGGCCGTCCTCCACGGCGTAATAGGTCCGCACGCTCCAGTCCTGGTCCGGCTCCGCCAGGCCCTGGCGCTCTGTCAGCAAAAAGCCGGGCCAGCCCAGCACGTCTGTGAAGGACTGGGCGGAGACGTTTTCCTCCCTGGCCAGGGGCAGGGTGCGCACCACCGTCTCGCCGTCATTCGTCCGCAGCACCACCTCCAGGTCCTCCGGCGCCTGGGCGCAGCGGCGCAGCTCCACCTGGCAGTCGCCGCACTGCTCCACCCAGCAGGCCCGATCGCCGCCGCAGCCGGAAAGCAGGGCGAGCATCCCCAAGAGCGCCAGCAGCGGCCCCCTCCGTCCGCCTTTTTTCATGGTCCATTCCCCCTTGTCTGCCTCAGTCTATGCGCCGCCGCCCCGGAAAAGAAGACGCAAAAGCGGGCCGGGCAAAGCCCGACCCGCTCCTCTCCCTGTTCAAGCGCTCCCTCACAGCACCATGGCCAGCGTGCCGGCGGTGATGAGGGCCATGCCCACCAGGCTCTTGGGGGTGAAGCGCTCGCCCAGAAGCGCGAACGCCAGGATCAGCGTGATGACCACGCTCAGCTTATCCACCGGCACCACCCGGGACGCCTCCCCCACCTGCAGCGCCCGGTAGTAGCACAGCCAGGACGCCCCGGTGGCAAGGCCCGAGAGGATGAGAAACAGCCAGCTTCTGCGGCTGATGTCCCCCAGGGCCGTCTGCTGGTGGGTGAGAAACACCATGCCCCAGGCCATGACCAGCACCACCAGGGTGCGGATGGCCGTGCCCAAATGGGAGGGCACGCCCTCGATGCCGATCTTCGCAAGGATGGTGGTCAGCGCCGCGAACACCGCCGACCCCAGCGCCAGGAAAAACCACATATGCTCCGCCTCCGCTCGTTGATTTTCCCCAGTATACTACCCGGCTCCGGCCCTGTAAAGCCCCGGCGGGCGGGACAGCGCTCCGCCAACGGGGCACACTTCCAGCCTTTGACAAATCCGCCGGCCATGGTATACTTTTTTCTGTGAGACAACGAACCATCCACCACACGAAGGAGGAACTGCCTATGCCGCCGCCGGGAGGCCCCATGGGCCGCGGATACCTGACCGAGGAGGAAAAGGCCAACCGGCCCAAGGTCACCGCCGCACTTTTGAAGCGGATCTTTTCCTATTTGACGCCCTACTGGCCCCAGCTGCTGCTGGCTTTGGGCTGCATTGCCGTTTCGTCGGTTTTGAACCTGCTGCCAAGCGTCCTGACCGGCCGCATTTTGGACGATGGCCTGATCGGCCGGGACCTGCGGATGCTGGTGCTTCTGATCCTGCTGTCCCTGGGCGTAACGCTGGGGGCCAACCTCATCGGCGTTGCGGAGAGCTATCTCAACAACTGGATCGCCCAGCACATCACCTACGACATGCGTAACAGCATGTACCGCCACCTGCAGCAGATGTCCCAGCGGTTCTTCACCGCCAGCAGCCAGGGGGACATCATCACCCGCATGACCAGCGACATCGACGGCGTGCAGCGGGTCATCGCCAGCACCTTCACCACCATCCTCTCCAACGCCATCACCCTCATCGCGGCGCTGGTGCTCATGTACCGGGAGAATTGGGTGCTGGCCACCGTAGGGGTGCTGGTGGTGCCGCTGTTCGTCATCCCCACCCGGTTCGCCGGCCGCACCCGCTGGGAGCTGACCCGGGAGGCCCAGGCCTGCAACGACGAGATCAACGGCATTTTAAACGAGACCATGTCCGTCAGCGGGCAGCTGCTGGTGAAGCTCTTTGGCCGGGAGGAGCGGGAGTATCAAAAGTACGAGGACGCCAACCGCCGCATGATCCGCCTGAACATCCGGGAGAGCATGGCGGGCCGCTGGTTCTTCGTGGTCATCTCCACCTTTTCAAGCGTGGGGCCCATGCTTCTGTACCTGGTGGGCGGCATTTTGATGATGCGCTATGACGCAAACCTCTCCGTTGGCGACGTGACGGTGATGGTGGCCCTTCTGGGGCGGCTGTACGGCCCGGTGAATACGCTTTTGAACATCCAGGTGGAGTGGATCCGCTCCATGGCTCTCTTCACCCGCATCTTTGAATATTTCGACATGCCTGTGGAGGTCCAGGAGCCCCGCTTCCCCAAAAAGCCCTGGCGGGTGGACGGCAGCGTGGAGTTCCGGCACGTGGACTTTTCCTACGACGTGGAGCGCCAGATCCTCCACGATGTGAGCTTCCGACTGGAGGCGGGGCGCAGCGTGGCCATCGTGGGCCCCTCCGGCTCCGGCAAGTCCACTATCATCAACCTCATCCCCCGGCTCTACGATGTGACCGGCGGCACGGTGGCGTTCTGCGGCGTGGACGTGCGGGACCTGCCCCTCAAGGCCCTGCGCTCCAACATCGGCATCGTGAGCCAGGAGACCTATCTCTTCAACGGCACCATCCGGGAAAACCTGCTCTACGCCAAGCCCAACGCAACGGAGGCCGAGCTCATCGACGCCTGCCAAAAGGCCAATATCTACGACTTTATCCAGCGCCAGGAGCTGGGCTTTGACGCCCTTGTCGGCAACCGGGGGCTCAAGCTCTCCGGCGGGGAGAAGCAGCGCCTCTCCATCGCCCGGGTGCTGCTGAAGGACCCGGCCCTGCTGATCTTCGACGAGGCCACCGCCTCCCTGGACTCCATCTCCGAAAATAAGATCCAGGAGGCCATCGATCCCATCATCGACCAGCGCACCAGCATCCTCATCGCCCACCGGCTCTCCACCATCCTGGCGGCGGACGAGATCCTGGTGGTCAAGGACGGACGGATCGTGGAGCGGGGCGTCCACGCGGACCTGGTCAAGGCCGGCGGGACCTATACGGAACTGTACGAGACCCAGTTCCGCCGCGCCCTGGACACAGAGTAACGGGGCATCGGGCGCGTCCGGCGCTCTCTGGTGCTCTCTGGCCGCCGGTGCTCCCCGCTTGTCTTGCGCTTGTCTTGCGTTCTCCTCCCCCTGTGTTTCTCTCGCACTGTGTTCCCCTCTCGCCCTGCATGCCTCTCCGAGTTTCCCTCTCGCCTTCCGTTTCCCACTTGCCCTGTGCGCTCCTCTCGTCCTATGATCCTCTCGCCTGTGTTTCTCACCCCTGCGGTCCCCTCTCGCCGGCACGCACATGCGTGCCGGCGAGTTTGCGTCCTGGGATAATGTATCCCCGTCGAACCGCACAGTTTTCTGTCTTATTTTTGTCATATTCTCCAAAATTGAAAAATTTTCTCGATCCCTGTGAGGTTTTGCCCGCCCATCTCGTTTTAATCGTGAGAGTATATTATGCGGCGGCCGATGGTCCGCCCAATCCTCGCCGTCCCGATCGGCCGCGGCCCTGTTGGTCCTCCGTCCGTGCCAGGGACCTAAAATTGGAAAAGAACGGTTCCAAAAGGATCGATGCTCTTCTCAGCGCGGCAGGGGTCCTCCACGCCGAAAATGGCAACTACATAGAAAGGTGGCGTCCCAAAATGAAAAAAGCGGTCTTATGGTGCTGCGGCATCCTCCTTCTGCTGTGCGCGGCGCTGCACATCTACGTGCGGCAGACCCTGCTGCCCCTGCGGGGGCAGACCTACACCTTCTCCCCCTGGGAGACGGCAGACTTCTACGCCGCGGCGCCGCTGTTCTTCCTCTGTCTGGGGGTGCTGCTGGCCGCGGCCCTCACCCGGGGACTGGCGAAGGGCCGGGCCCTGCGGGTCCTCTTTTGGGTGGGGGTGGTCCTGACGGCGGCATACGCCGTGGGCGCCCTGCTCCACGCCTTCGGATATGCCCAGCCGGCGCTGGTCAGCGTCCTTCGCCCGCTTCTCTCGTCCCCCGCCCTGTTCCTGATCCCCGGCGCCCTGGTGGGGCTGGGACTGTAAGGGCAGTCTGTCACGGATAAGGGTCGCTTCTTTTCATTGTATTCATTGCATCTTAGCTTTTTATATCGCAATATTAAAAATGAGTTCGCTCTGCAGGATTATTGAGGAGGTGAGATATTTTTTAGTTCTGGCAGAGTCCTTTGCTCCCTAATCATCGGTTTTATCCACAGTATCCGATTATGCGTTTTCTCTTTAAATTTTTTCAACGCCGCTTTCTCAACAAACTTGCCTAACATTAGCAGAGGAGGTATCATATGTTATCTTTGCCAAAGTCGCGAAAAGTGCTATTTGTAAATTTTTTGCTGACCATCCTCCTAATTGCCAACATCCCCATTGCCTCTGCAATTAATTTGGGACTAAGCAATCGAAAGCAAATTATGACGAATTGGTGTTGGGCTGCGTGTGCGCAAACAATTGGGTGGTATTATGGGAACACATCCCTTACTCAGGCAAATATTTGCAATTATGTCATGGGAAATACAAACAATCAAACCGCCAATATCTATGAAGCTGCTACTGCCATTCAATACGCCGCTGATGTAACGACCACTATTCGCTACCGTGCCCTTTCGGAAAGCGAAGTTCAACAAGAAATCAATACAGACATGGAGCCCTTTGAAATTCGAATTGGGTGGAATGGCAGCCTAACAAACGGCCACTTTATTGTTTGCGGCGGCTATTCCGGTGGGACACTTAGAATTTGCAATCCATTAGATGCCAACGGGACTTCTTACACCTATTCTTATTCGGATTTAGTGAGTGGCGTTGACATCACTGGTGGTTATGGTCGTTGGACCCATTCCACCATCATTTCGTAAGGAGGTGCGGATATGAACACGCGGAAGCTCTTTTGCATGGCGCTTTTGTGCGCCCTTTTGTGCGCGGTCCACGCCCGGGCGGCGGACGGCGGCCTCTTGCAGGTGACGGACACTCCCCTGCGCCAGGAGTTTGAGGACCTGTGGCCCACCCTCACCGCCGACATTGACCGCGCCCTGGAGGGGGAGGGCCTCTCCTCCATTCAGGAGGAGGATGTGGACCTGGAGGCCATGTTCCCCTACTACATGAACGACCGCTTTTTCTCCCCGGAAATTCGGGACGCAGCCGATTTTCAGGCCCGGATCGGCGCCCAGGAGTACTACCTCTGGATGCTCCCCCTGTCCGTGGACGGGCGGGAGGTCCTGGTCGCCGTGGGCCGCACCCGCCCGGTGGCAGAGGCGGCCCGCTCCGTGCTGACGGAGGAGGAGACCGCGGAGCTGGAGAGCCGGGAGGGCAAGTGGAGCTACATGTGGCTGCGCGTCGCCCCGGAGGGTGAGCGCGGGAACTGGAAAACCCGGGCCCTGGAGCGCCTGCCCCAGGCCGATGCGATCTACCTGGTCAATGGCCTCGCCTCCACCAATGCCGTCATGGCCGTGGCCATTGAGAACGGTGCGCTGACGGAGGCCGTCTGCGTGTCGGAGGCGGACTTCTCCCTGGAGGAGCGGGCCGCGGCGGCCTTCCGGGCGGCGGACGGCCCCGCCGTCAGCGGCGGCACCGTGTCGCTGCGGCTGGGGGACACCTTCCGCTACGCGGACCTGCAAAAGACCCTGGGACGCCTGGTCCCCCAGGAGGGCACCTTCCTCACCGGAAGCGGCAGCGGCGTTTACCAGCTGGAGGGCGGCGCTTCCTCCTCGCCTCTTCCGTGGGTCCTTTTGGCGGTGCTCCTGCTGGTCGCTGCCGTGGCGGTGGTGCTGATGCGGCGCAGGCCCCGTGCCGCGCCGTAAGGGCGGTATCCCGCGGGAAGGGCCAGGAGCGCCTGCGATTCCTGCGGCCACCGCGCTCCTTGGCGCGGCGCCCCGCTCCACCCTGCGGAAAAGCGGCGGGTGTGCCCCGTCCTGCCCATTGCGCAAAAACGACTGCCGGACCCCTTCGCGTGGCGCGAGGAGGCCCGGCAGTTTTGCGTACGGGTCGGTCCTGTCGAAATTGTGGTTGCCTTACAGGCGGCAATATAGTATAATATATACAAATATATCAAATATTTCCTATCATATTTTGTATATTTTGTTTGTTTTGCGTTGGTTTTCCCGCCTCCGCCAGGGCGGCGCCGGGATAGCAAGGGACGGAGGGTCGATTTGAAAAAGCTACTATTCTTCCTGTGCGGCGCGGTGCTGTTGCTGACGGTGTGTCTGCGGACCTACTGGCGCCTGGCGCCTCTGCCCCTTCGGGTGGAGCTTCCGGGGACAGCCGGCTGGGTCCCGGTCTACATCCTCTATCCGCTCTTCTATCTCTGCCTGGGGGTCCTGCTGGCCATGGCGGTCAGCCGGAGCTGGCCCGCCTCCGGTTTTTTGCGGTTCGTCCGGCACCTGGGGCGGCTCCTGGTCCTTCTGTACGCCGTGGGCGCGTTTTTGGACGCGTCGGGCCTGTCCGTTCCCCTGCTCCTCTCGTCCTTACAGCTGCTGCTCACGTACCCGGCGCTGTTTCTGGTGCCCGGCGCCCTGCTGGGGCTGGGCCTCTGAGGCTCCGGCCACCCCCGCCCGCCGCAGGCGGCGGTGTTCCTCTGCGTCACCTCAGAAAGGAGGGTCTTATGCTGTCCTGGCTCTTTGCGGAAGGTCTGCTCCTGGCCGTCTGCGTGGC
Source organism: Oscillibacter sp. (assembly GCA_017469475.1). Taxonomy (GTDB): domain Bacteria; phylum Bacillota; class Clostridia; order Oscillospirales; family Oscillospiraceae; genus Oscillibacter. The sequence continues at coordinate 14,543 of JAFUGI010000042.1, forward strand.
CTTTGGCCTCATCGCCGCCGTGGTGGGTCTCTTCTTTGGCCACATCATCCTGTTCGACAGCATTTTGCTGTCCGTGATCTCCGGCATCATCGCCTACCGGATGCTGCACCTCCAC
>JAFUGI010000043.1 GCA_017469475.1 Oscillibacter sp.
ACTGCTCCACCCAGGACTGCGTGCACACCGGGCGCATTTACCGCTCCGGGCAGTCCATCGTGTGCCTGCCCGGGCGGATCATCATTCGGCTGGAGGGCGGCGCGGCGGATGCGTCCGGCCCGGACGCCGTGATCGGATAGGGGGCGGACCATGAAGCTGACCACGCGCCAACTGACCCTGTGCGCCGTGCTGACGGCGCTGGCCCTGGGGCTGAGCTATCTGGAGACCTTCTTCCCGCTGTCCCTGGCCATTCCCCTGCCCGGCATCAAGCTGGGCCTTGCCAACATCGTGACGGTGTTCGCCCTGTACGCCCTGGGCCCGGCCCAGGCGGCGCTGATCCTGGCGGGGCGGTGCCTGTTGGGGTCCGTGTTCGCCGGGAACATGAGCGCCCTGATCTACTCCGCCCTGGGGGGCGCGGCGGCCCTGGGGGCCATGAGCGGCCTCTCCCGGCTGCGGCGCCTCTCCGTTTACGGCGTCAGCATCGGCGGCGCGGCGGCCCACAACTGCGGCCAGATCGCCGCGGCGGTGCTGACCCTGGGCAACAGTGCGCCGGTGTACTACCTGCCGGTGCTGCTGGCAGTGGCCCTGTTCACCGGGGCGCTGACGGGGCTGATCTCCGCGTGCCTGTTTCGGGCTCTGGCCCATACGGATCTGATGTCCACGAAAGGATGATGGGGATGGAGAAACGGAATATCAGCAAGAAGGATGAGATCTTACTGCGGCAGATGGAGCTGATCCGCACCATGACGGAGAACAACCTCTCCCGCATGGGGTCGGATTTCTGGGGAACGCCGCCCCTGTCCCCCGACGCCAAGGCGCCGGAGACGGGGAACGCCGCGCCCCAGGCCCCGGCCGCGCCTCCCACCGCCGCCTCCACGGGAGACGGGGCGGAGAGCGCCCCGGCGGAGGAGGCGCCCGAAGAGACGCTGGAGGAGATTTTGGCGGACCTGAACAGCTACATCGGCCTCACCTCCATCAAAAAAGAGGTGAACGACCTTGTGAACATGGTCCGCGTTCACAAGCTGCGGCGGGAAAACGACCTGCCGGTGACGGACCTGTCCCTCCACATGGTGTTCTCCGGCAACCCCGGCACCGGCAAGACCACCGTGGCCCGCATCATGGGCCGCATCTACAAGACCCTGGGCATCCTGTCCAAGGGTCAGCTGGTGGAGGTGGACCGGGGAGGACTGGTGGCCGGGTACGTGGGCCAGACCGCCATCAAGACCGGCAAGGTCATCAAAAAGGCCTTGGGCGGCGTCCTCTTCATCGACGAGGCCTATGCCCTCAACGGCCGGGCGGAGAACGACTTCGGCCAGGAGGCCATCGACACCGTGCTCAAGGCCATGGAGGACCACCGGGACGATCTGGTGGTGATCGTGGCGGGGTACGACGGGCTGATGGACGACTTCATCCACTCCAATCCGGGACTGGAATCCCGGTTCAACCGCTTTTTGCACTTTGAGGACTATACGGCGGACGAGATGCTGGCCATCTTCCGGATGCAGTGCAGGAAGGGGTGCTACACCCTGGGGGACGACGCGGCGGCGGAGGTGCGGGACTGGATCGACCAGGCCGACACGGACGGCATCACCTTCGGCAACGCCCGGGGCGTGCGGAACCTGTTTGAAAAGACCCTGGTCCAGCAGGCCAACCGCCTGGCCGCCCGGGAGAGCGTGACCCGGGAGGAGCTGATGGCCATTCTCCCGGCGGACGTGCGCGCCGCCCGGGGACTGGAGACGCCGGAGGCCGCCCCGGAGACAGGACCCGCGCCGGAAGAGGGGAGCGCTCCCGGGAAAGCTGCCTTGGCGAAGGGGCCGGAGGACGAGATCGCCCCCGCTCCGGAGAGCTCCGCCCAGGACAATCCCACGTGATAAAAAAGCGGCACGCCGAAGCACGGCGTGCCGCTTTTTGCGCCCATCCCCGTGGGCGTGGGACCGCTTGCCTTTGTGGGCGTGGCCTGCCTTCCTCTGTAGGCGGGGCTTGCCTTCCCCGCAGGGCTGGTTCCTCCGCCCCGCACCTGCCGGGCCTGCCCGGGCCCGGCGCCCTACCCTACAAAAGCTCATACAGACTGTCCAGCACCAGCCAGGTCTGGGAAAAGGGGCGCATCAGGTTCCAGATCCCGCCGCCCTGAAAGCCGTACTCCGCAATGAGGCGGAGCTTGGCGTCCATGCTGCGGGCGTCCTCGAACCAGACCTCGTGGGACCGGCCGTCCTCGTCCGCGTAGCGGAAGAAGGGGGCCTGGGCCGTCTCGTCGTACTGGATGGCCACGCCCCGCTCTATGGCGATCTGGATGGCCCGCTGGTTGGAGATGGACTGGGCCCGGGTGACCCCCTGGACGAAGGGGAGGGGCCAGTCGTAGCCGTAATTGGGGATGCCCTGGAGGATCTTCTCCGGCGGCATCTCCGTCACGGCGTAGTCCAGCACGGAGCGCACATTGGGCACCGGCGCCACCGCCATGGGCGGCCCGGCGGTGTAACCCCATTCATAGGTCATCAGCAGCACGGCGTCCACCGCCGCGGATACGGCGGCGTAGTCATGCCCCTCGTAGAGAAGGCCCGGCTGAGCGGCGCTGGTCTTGGGGGCCAGTGCCGCCCAGAGGAACCGCCCGCCGCCGCGAAGCAGCGCCCCCATCCGGGTGAGAAAGGCGGCGTAGGCGCCGGCGAGAGTCCCGGGCAGATACTCAAAGTCCACGTCCAGCCCGGCGTAGCCCTTTTCCTCCAGCGTGGAGAGGACCTGCTCCGAAAGCCGGTCCTGGAGGGCCGTATCCGTCAGCACCCGCTCCGCCCGGCCTGTATCGAAGCTGCCGCCCTCCGTCAGGGTGGAAAGGTGCATCACCGGCGCCGTGCCCCGCAGCCGGGCGGCGGCGATGAGGGCCTCGTCCTCCAGGGGGAGGAGGCCGACGGAGGCGCTGATGCCGTAGGTAAAGGGGGCCATGTCCGTGAGATAGGGCAGCTGAGAGGCCAGCAGCGCCCGGCCGATGAAGGGATAGGCGTAGCCGTTGAAGACGGCGCTGCCCAGGGGCACCTCCTCCCGGTAGGAGATGACCAGGGTCTGCCCCGGCCGCAGATCGCTGCCGCCGCCCAGGGGCCAGTTCCGCCGCCACAGCTGGCGCACGGTGACGCCGTAGCGCCCGGCGATGTCCGTCAGGGTCTCACCGGGGCGGACGGTGTGGCTTTGGCCCGGGAAGCGGATGACCAGCGTCTGCCCCACCGCCAGCTCCCCCGCCGGCCCCACGGCGTTATCGGCGGCCAGGCGCCCGGCGTCCACGCCGTACTCCGCCGCCAGGGCCG